>NZ_JBFRCU010000093.1:0-29127 GCF_052113205.1 Inquilinus sp. YAF38
GATCTGGAGCTCTCGCTCGACCGCGTCGGCCGCGGCGTCCGCCACGCCCTGGCGCTCAAGGCCCATTTCGCCCGCCGCCACCGCGAGGCGGCGGACCAGGCCGCCGCCGAAGCCCGCGCTCCGATCGAGGAGAAGGCGCGGCGCCGGCGCCAGGTGGCGCGGATCGTCACCAGTTCGATCGCCACCGACCCCAATTTCGACTCGAGCGAGCGGCTGCTCGCCACCACCGAGATGTGGGGGCGGCTGCTCGAGAAGCCGGACATCGACGCCGCCCTCGCTTTGGCCGACCATCCGATCGAGGAGATCATCCTCCGGCTCTGCCGCGACATGGACGTCCAGCCCGAATTCATCCTGATGGCCGACCCGGATGCCAAGGCCCAGGCGCCGGCCAAGGATGACAGCGTGAATGACGAGCACGGCCTGCGCTTCTGGCCACGCACCGGACGGGACTACGCCCGCTATTCGCGCAAGCAGTCCATCATGGGCGGCCCGTTCTACTGGTTCGACAACGACACCCGCACCCGGCTGGACGGGACGCCCTGGGTGGAAGAACCGGACGAGGACGACGACGACCCGGAGGACGAGCCGGACAGCCCGGAGCACGCGCCCGACGGCAGCTGATCGCCGCCGGCCCTCCAGCACCGATCACCAGCCCGCCCAGCCTTCCACTCTCCCCCTCCCCTTGCGGGAGGGGGCTGGGGGGWGGGGCTGCGCGCGTCTGCGCGCGAACGGCCTCTTCAAAACCTCGTCATCCCCGCGAAAGTGGGATCTCGTCACGCCTTCTGGATAGAGAGTCCCGCTTTCGCGGGAATGACGGCCCGGGAATGACCGGGTCCGTCCCGAACAGGAAGGCAACGGTGACCGCCGAACGCACTTCCCCCTCTTGACCCCTGCCCCGCGCCACAGCAGGATTTAACCAACGGGTTAATTTCTGCCGGGCCGATCGAAGCCCGGAGACCGGGAGACGCCGATGGGATCGCGAAGCGCCCGCGACCGCGCTGTTGGTCTGTTGCAGGCCGGCTGGGTCCGGCCGCTTATCCTGCTCGTGATCATCATCGTGCTGTGGGACCTGGCGATCCGGGTGTTCCGCCTGCCGCCCTACCAGGTGCCGGCGCCCTGGGACGTGATCGTCACCCTGTGGCGTGACGGGCCGGAGCTGCTGGCGCAATCGGTGCCGACCACCGTGGCGACGGTACTGGGCTTCCTGCTCTCCGCCGCCATCGGCATCCCGACGGCGATGCTGATCGCAGGCTCCCGCACGGTCGAGGCCTATGTCTACCCGCTGCTGGTGTTCTCGCAATCGATCCCGAAGGTGGCGATCGCGCCGCTCTTCGTCGTCTGGTTCGGCTTCGGGCTCGAGCCCAAGGTGATCTCGGCCTTCCTGCTCGGCGTGTTCCCGGTGGTGGTCTCGGCTGTGCAGGGCTTCAAGTCGCTCGACCCCGACACGCTCGACCTGGCCCGGGCCATGGCCGCCAGCCGCTGGCAGGTGTTCCGCATGGTCGGGCTGCCCGCGGCGATGCCGGCGATCTTCTCCGGCCTCAAGGTCTCGGTGACGCTGGCGGTGGTCGGCGCGGTGGTCGGCGAGTTCGTCGGCGCCAATTCCGGCATCGGCTTCGTGCTGCAGCGCTCGATCGGCAATTTCGAGCTGCCGACCATGTTCGCGGCGCTGGTGATCCTGGCGCTGCTCGGCGTGGTGCTGTTCTGGCTGGTCGATGTCGTCGAGCGCCTGGTCATTCCCTGGCACGCCAGCCGGCGCCGGGAGCTGATCCTCGCCGCCTGAGGCGGCGCAACCAATCATAGGGGGAGGACCAAGATGATCCGGAGCCTGCTGATCGCCGTCGGCATCCTGCTCGCGGCCGGCTCGGCCCAGGCGGCCGACAAGGTCGTGCTGATGCTGAACTGGTACGTCTATGGCGAGCACACGCCGTTCTTCTACGGCAAGGCCAAGGGCTTCTATGCCGACCAGGGCATCGCCCTGGAGATCCAGGAGGGCCGCGGTTCGGCCATGACCGCCCAGGCGGTGGCCGCCGGCACCGTCGGCTTCGGCTATTTCGACGTGCCGACCATGATCAAGGCCGCAGCCAAGGGCGCGCCGCTGGTCTCGGTCGGCGTGCTGCTGCAGAAGAGCCCGATGTCGGTGATGGGCTTCACCGACAAGGGCATCCGCAAGCCGGAGGACATCAAGGGCAAGACCGTCGCCACCACGCCCGGCGATTCGCTGTCGCAGATCTGGCCCTTCTTCCTGCAGAAGGTGGGGCTGAAGGAAAGCGACTTCCGCACCGTCTCGGGCGATGCCCAGACCAAGCTGAACGCCGTGATCAACGGCCAAGCCGACCTGCTGCTGGGCTATTCGATGGACCAGAGCATGAAGATCAAGGACGCGACGGGCAAGGACGTCACCCCGATCCTGTTCGCCGATTACGGGGTCAACATGGTGTCCTCAGGCATCGTCGTGCAGAAGGATCTGCTGACCGAGAACCCCGATCTGGTCCGCCGCTTCATGGCCGCGACGACCCAGGCGGTCGAGGCGGCCGAGAAGGCGCCGGCCGAAGCCACCGCGGCGACCCTGGCCGCCCTGCCCAAGGCCGGCAAGCCGGAGACGCTGCAGGAGGGCTTCGAGCGCACCATCCCGCTGTACCGGACCGAGGAAACCCAGGGCCAGCGGCCGTTCCGCGTCACCGACGCCAACATGGCCGAGACCGTGAAGCTGCTGGTCGAATACGGCGGCGTCGCCGCCGACGCGGCGCCCGACCCGAAGGCCTTCTACACCAACGACTTCCTGCCGAAGTGAGCAGGGGCATGGGAAAGGCGCGGCTGCAGTTGGTCGAGACGGCGGAGGCGGCGCCGCCCGCCGTCATCGCCGTCGAGGGCGTGTCGAAGACCTATCGCAGCCGCGACGGCGAGGTGCCGTCGCTGGCGCCGCTGGACTTCACCATCGACGAGGGCGAGTTCCTGGTGCTGGTCGGCCCGTCCGGCTGCGGCAAGTCCACGCTCCTGCGCATGATCGCCGGCCTGCTGCCGCCCAGCACCGGCCGGATCCGCCTCGGCGGCCGCACGGTCGACCGGCCGCATGGCGACGCCGGCATCGTGTTCCAGAACGCGCTGCTGCTGCCGTGGCGCAACGTGCTGGCCAACGTCATGATGCCGGTGGAGGTCAAGCACCTGCCCCGCGCCGCGCATCTGGAGCGTGCCCGTCAGCTGCTGCGCATGGTCGGGCTGGAAGGATTCGAGACCAAGCTGCCCTGGCAGCTCTCCGGCGGCATGCAGCAGCGGGTGTCGCTGTGCCGGGCCCTGGTGACCGACCCGTCGATCATCCTGATGGACGAGCCCTTCGGCGCGCTCGACGCCATGACGCGCGAACGGATGAATGTCGAGCTGCAGCGGATCCAGCGCGAGACCCGCAAGACCATCCTCTTGATTACCCATTCGATCCCGGAGGCAGTGTTCCTGGCCGACCGGGTGCTGGTGATGACCGAGCGGCCCGGGTCGATCGCCGCGATCTACGACGTGCCGCTGCCGAAGCCGCGGTCGCTCGACATCATGGGCGACCCGCGCTTCGTCGAGCTGACCCAGCGCATCCGCGGCCACTTCCGCGCCCAGGGCGGGCTGGACTAGGATGCGCCGGGTGGCGTTACAGCATGAAGTCGCCAACGACCAGGCCGGTGGTGCTGACCACGCCGATCACCATGTCCGTCACCTTGTCGCCGTTCAGATCCGCCTGAACGAACTGGACGCCGGCGGCGGAAGTGACCCGCAGCTCGTGCCCTGCCCCGGTGAAAGCCCCGGCGCCGAGGAAGCTGAAGGCGGTGTTCCCGTTGGCGCCGTTGCCGTCGGCATCGATCGCGGCGAGGTCGATGCGGTCGCCCTCGGCATGCGAGAAGTCGTTGATGCTGTCGCGCGCCGCGGCGGTGCTGTCCGCCGCTGCACTGTACGCGAAGCGATCGGCCCCGAGGCCGCCCTTCAGCGCATCGGCCCCGCCGCCCCCGGTCAGGACGTCGGCCCCGTTCATTCCCCACAGCGCATTGGCGCCGGCGCTGCCGGTGAGCGTGTCGTTGAAGGCCGAGCCGACCACGTTCTCGACGTTGTTGTAGGTGTCGCCGGCGGCGTCGCCCGCCGAGCCCGCGCCGGCGGCGAAGCTGACCTTCACCGAAGCGGTTGCCGAATCGTACAGCGCGACATCGACGCCGTTGCCGCCCGACAGCACGTCAGCCCCGGTTCCGCCGGTGAGATAATCGTTGCCTTCACCGCCGACCAGCGTGTCGGCGCCGTCACCGCCATAAAGCCGGTCCGCCCCGGCCATCCCCCACAGCCCATCGGCACCGGCACTGCCCTTGATCAGGTCGTCGAAAGCCGAGCCGATGACATGCTCGACGCTGACCAGGCTGTCCCCGGCCGCGTCGCCGCCGGTCCCGATACCGGCCAGGAGGCTGAGGGTCACGCCCGCGCCCGCCTCGGCGTAGTTCGCCGTGTCGGTGCCGGCACCGCCGTTCAGCACATCGGCCCCCGTGCCGCCGATCAGCCAGTCGTCTCCGTCGCCGCCCACCAGCGTGTCGCCGCCGGCCTGGCCATAGAGGACGTCATTGCCGGCGGCCCCTGACAACAGGTCGTCGCCGCCGAATCCCCAGAATCTGTCATCCGCAATGTAAATTGAATCTAATTGAGCATTAAGCGCAAGATCATATCCATAAATTTTGTCGTCTCCCACGGTCCCTATTATATTGGTTTCAATATTATGGGGCGGAGCGTTCGCCAAATACACCAACTGTGCGACTTGATAGTAGGGAGGATCCGGATATACCAAATAAGCCTCATAATCAATAATCGCCCCGCTCTCAAGCGGCCCCAAGGTGACCCCGCTGAGATCATAAACGCCAGCCATGGCATGCCTCTCCAAGTAAAATGAAACTTAAATCTGGCGACTGGCCCATCGATGTCATCAAAATGACCGATCGTCTCCACACATCGCGGCCATCATAATTAATTCTGGTGAAATGTCCGTCCGACCAGACATAGGCGGATCTTACCAGGATATGCCCGGCAAATTTATCAGGAATGCAGTGCAGCGGGAAGCCGGCTCGGAGTCGCTCGCCCGCTCAGTCCGGATGCTGCGGCTTCTGCGGCGTCGGCCAGGGCTCGCCGCGGTCCTCCAGCATCACGTCGATGCCGTCACCGGCCAGGCGCAGCGTCACGTCGCCGGCGAAGGTGAGGAGGATGCCGCCCTCCTCCGCCGTCACCGCCAGCAGGTCCAGCATCCGCGCCCGGTCGTTCAGGTCCAGCTTCCGGCTCTGCACCGCATCGACGCCCTGGACACGCACGCCGCACAGGGTGCGCTGCCAGAATTCCTGGCCGTCGACCAGCTGCGCCGGCTGCTCCCAGCAGAAGCGGTTCAGCGCCATGACGAAGCAGCGCTCGGGCCGCAGGAAGGTGATGTCGTGCACCGGCACGATCGCATCCTGCAGCGCCGCGGACAGGACCGCGAGGTCATCCGCATCTCGGGCCCGCAGGCGCAGGGGAACGGTCGTGTCGGGCGCCATCTCAGTCGCTCTTCAGCCGGGTGATGTCGGCGCCGCAGCCGGCCAGCTTCTCCTCCAGCCGCTCATAGCCGCGGTCGAGGTGGTAGACCCGGTTCAGCACCGTCTCGCCCTGGGCCACCAGCCCGGCGATGACCAGCGAGACGCTGGCGCGCAGGTCGGTCGCCATCACCGGGGCGCCGGTCAGCTTCGGCACGCCGCGCACCAGGGCCGAGGCGCCGTGCACGGTGACGTTGGCGCCCATCCGCGCCAGCTCCGGCACATGCATGAAGCGGTTCTCGAAGATCGTCTCGGTGATCATCGAGGCGCCTTTGGCCACCGTCATCAACCCCATCATCTGGGCCTGCAGGTCGGTCGGGAAGCCGGGATAGGGCTCGGTCATCACGTCGACGCCGACCAGGTCGCCGCTGCGGCGGACCTTGAAGCCGTCGGCTGTCGGCTCGAACTCGACCCCGGCGCCGCGCAGCACGTCGGCGGCCGCCTCGATCAGATGCAGGCTGGTGCCGACCAGCTCGACCTCGCCGCCGGCCGCGGCCGCGGCCATGACATAGGTGCCGGTCTCGATCCGGTCGGCGACGATGCGGTGGGTCGCCCGGTGCAGCCGCTCGCGGCCCTGGATCCGGATGGTGTCGGTCCCCGCACCCTCGATCTCGGCGCCCATGGCGGTGAGACAGGCGGCAAGGTCGACGATCTCAGGCTCGCGCGCAGCGTTGACCAGCACGGTCTCGCCGCGGGCCAGCGATGCCGCCATCATCAGGTTCTCGGTGGCGCCGACCGAGACCTTCGGGAAGACGATGCGGCTGCCCTGCAGCCCGTTCGGGGCGCGGGCGTTGATGTAGCCCTCGGTCACCTCGATCTCGGCGCCGAGCTGCTCCAGCCCCATGATGTGCAGGTCGACCGGCCGGCTGCCGATGGCGCAGCCGCCCGGCAGCGACACCTTAGCGTGGCCCTCGCGCGCCACCAGCGGCCCCAGCACCAGCACGCTGGCGCGCATCTTCCGCACCAGGTCGTAGGGCGCGGTGGTGCTGCGGATGCGGCGGGCCGTCAGCTCGATCACCCGGCCCTGTGCGCCGTCGGAATCGGCGCCGTTCAGCGCGATCTCGACGCCGTGCTGGGCCAGCAGCGTCGCCAGGGTGGAGATGTCGACCAGATGCGGCAGGTTGGTCAGGGTCAGGGTCTCGTCCGACAGCAGCGCCGCCGCCATCAGCGGCAGGGCCGCATTCTTCGCCCCGCTGATCGGAAGCCGGCCGTGCAGGGGCCGCCCGCCCCGGATACGAATCTTGTCCATCTTGGCTCCCCGGGCCCCGGTATGAGATGACGCTACAGCTTCGGCAGGGTGACGCCGCGCTGGCCCATGTATTTGCCGGCCCGGTCGGCATAGGACACCTCGCAGGGCTGGTCGCCCTTGAGGAACAGGAACTGGCAGGCGCCCTCATGGGCGTAGATCTTGGCCGGCAGCGGCGTGGTGTTGGAGAACTCCAGCGTCACATGCCCCTCCCATTCCGGCTCCAGCGGCGTGACGTTGACGATGATGCCGCAGCGGGCATAGGTCGACTTGCCGAGGCAGATCGTCAGCACGTCGCGCGGGATGCGGAAATACTCGACCGTCCGGGCCAGGGCGAAGCTGTTCGGCGGGATGATGCAGACTGGACCCTTGCGCTCGACGAAGCTCTTCGGGTCGAAGTTCTTCGGATCGACCAGGGCGCTGTCGACATTGGTGAAGACCAGGAACTCGTCCGAGACGCGGGCGTCGTAGCCATAGCTCGACAGGCCGTAGGAGATCGTGCCCTCGCGCTTCTGCCGCTCGACGAAGGGGTCGATCATCTTGTCCTGGAGCGCCCGCTCGCGGATCCAGATATCGGACATGATCGTCACGGCCTAGCCCCTCGCCTCATCGTCGCGGCCGGACTCCCTGTCCTGCACGCTCGTCTCGTCCTCGACCGCCGCCCGCCCCCGGCTCTGCGCCTTGCGCCGCGCCAGATTGGCGCGCAGCGCCGCCGCCTCGCGCTCCTGGCGCGACCCGGTGCCGGGCTTCGCTGTCTGTGGTCGACGCTGATCGGTCATTTCGGCTTTGGTATGGCCGATGCGACGCCGTTACGCAACCGGAGCAGAGCGGCTGGCGATGCTGAATGGAGGTAATCGACGCAACCCTCGGAAAAGCCCTTGCACCACCCCCGACCCTATGGCAGTTTCCGCGCCGCCTTGAAGGGCGGGCTGCCGTAGCTCAGTGGTAGAGCACTCCCTTGGTAAGGGAGAGGTCCTGAGTTCAATCCTCAGCGGCAGCACCAGCACCTCAAGGTATTTCACCCAGACACGACAGCTCCGACCATCATGCCCGGACTTGATCCGGGCATCCGGGATGCTGTCGTGATTCTCTGGAGTGCCGGGTCAAGCCCGGCAATGACATCAGCAGCGAAGCGTTTGGCGCGCCCAGCCGAAGCAGGGCTCAGCTGGCAATGCCCGCAGCCCGCGGCAGGGACGTGGTGCGCCCGAGTTCACGGGCGGCGCGCTCGGCGTCAGGGACGGTGCGGAAATCCTGTCCCTCGAGATGCTGGAACCGGGAATCGGAAGCGTAGAAACGGAAGCCGCGCTTCTGGGCGACGACAATGCCGACCGCCTCGCCCGCGACCTCGATCGTGAACGCTTCGGAACGAACCATGATGGACCTCTGCGGAAACGGCGCGTGGCGCCGGGCAATGACGGAAGCGACGGGAGAACGGGACGGCCGCGCCGTCAGTTCCGCCATCGCCCGGCCGGGTGATCCGAGGTCGGGAGGGGCAGTCCGGTGCAGCTTGCCAACACGTCATCCTTCCGTGTCCTTGCCGCGTCCCTCCGAAGAAAGCGCGCGGCTCCTCGCCCTTCGCAGGGCGCGACTCGTCTGCTGGCATCAAGTGCTCGACGGCCTTCATGAGAAGCCGCTCTTGCTGCCGACCCTCGCGCAGTGGCCCGTGACTGTCAACGCTTAATACGCGATCAATGTGCATAAAATTCACTGTCAAGTGAAGGTGCTGTTAAATCGAAGTATTACTCGACGATCATTCGCTCCAGCGTCTCCAGCCGATCGGCCTCGGCCGCCGGCTTGTCCCAGCGGATGCGGTGGATCCGGGGGAATCGCATCGCGACTCCGGATTTGTGACGGGTAGAACGGTGAACGCTGTCGAAGGCCACCTCCAGCACCAGTCGCGGCTCGACCTCGCGCACCGGCCCGAAGCGCTTGACCGTATGGTTGCGCACCCAACGGTCGAGCTGCGCCAGCTCCTCGTCGGTGAAGCCGAAATAGGCCTTGCCGACGGGCACGAGGCGCTCGCCCTCCAGCTCCGTTCGCCAAGTGCCGAAGGTGTAGTCGGAGTAGAAGGAGGAGCGCTTGCCATGGCCGCGCTGGGCGTACATCAGCACGGTGTCGAGGGTCAGCGCGCCGCGTTTCCACTTGAACCAGGGACCCTTCGGCCGGCCGGCGACATAGTCGCTGTCGCCGCGCTTCAGCATCAGCCCCTCGATCGCCTGAGCCCGGGCGCCGTCGCGCAGCGTGGCCAGCTCCTCCCAGCTCTCGAACGGGATCATCGGCGACAGGTCCATGCGCGCGGGCCGCTCCCGCGCGATCCAGGACTCCAGCCGCAGCCGGCGGGCGTCGAGGGGCAGCGGCCGCAGATCCTCCTCGCCTTCGAGCAGGATGTCGTAGAGCCGCACCCAGGCCGGGTACTCCTCCATCATCCGGGCCGAGATCGCCTTGCGGTTCAGCCGCTGCTGCAGGTCGTTGAACGGCGCCACCATCCCGTCCCGCGCCACCAGCAGTTCACCGTCCAGCACGGCGTGGAAGCCGATGGTGTCGGCCAGGTCCGGGAAGGCGCCGGTGACGTCGTCACCGCTGCGCGAATAGATCCGCGGCGGCCGGTCGCCGCGGCCGACCACCTGCACCCGGATGCCGTCCCATTTCCACTCCGCCCGATAGGCGGCGGGATCCAGCCCGGCGATGTCCTCGGCCTCCAGCGGATGCGCCAGCATCAGCGGACGGAAGGTGGCGCGGTCGCCGATCTCCGGCTTCGGCCCCTGCCCCGACAGCCAGACGAACAATTCCTCATAGGGCGGCTCCAGCGCGTGCCACAGCTCCTCGATGTCGTCGACCGGCTGGCGGCCCCATTCCGCCAGCGCCACCTTGGCCAGCCGCGCCGAGACGCCGATCCGCAGTGCCCCGGTGATGAGCTTCAGCAGGGCGAATCGCTCCGAGGCCGCCAATGCGTCGAGCCAACGCTCTATCAGCAGCGGTGCCGCGGCGCGCGAGGTGGCGCGCAGCTCCTCGACCACCTCGGTGATGGTCGGCTCGCGGTTGGCGCCCGGCTTCTGCGGCCAGATCAGGGCCACGGTCTCGGCCAGGTCGCCGACGAAGTCGTAGGACCAGCCGAACAGCGCCTCGTCGACCCGCTCGACCGCCAGGTTGCGGATGGTCGAGGCCTTAGCGGCGGCGAAGGTCAGGCTGCCGGTCAGCGCCGCCAGGGCCCAGCCGCGGTCCGGGTCCGGCGTGTGCTCGAAATAATCGGCCAGCAGCCGGAGCTTGCCGTTGCGCGACGGCATGTACACCAGCCCCTCGATCAGCGCGGCGAACGCCTTCATGCGCTGTCATCCTCCTCGAAGCCGATCAGCGCCAGGGCCCGGGCGGCGCGGCCGGATTTGCGGACCTGGTGGATCAGCGCCTCCTCCCGGCCATGAGTGACCCAGACCTCGCCGGCCTCCACTTCATCGATCGTGGCGCAGAGCTCGTCCCAATCGGCGTGGTCGGAAATCACCAGCGGCAGCTCGACCCCGCCCTGCCGGGCGCGCTGGCGCACCCGCATCCAGCCCGAGGCGGCGGCAACCACGGGGTCCGGCAGACGGCGCGACCAGCGGTCGGCGCTCGCCGAGGGCGGCGCCAGCACGATCTGCCCGGCGAGTTCGGCCTTCGACGCCTCGGTGGCCGGCAGCAGCGGCCCGAGCGGCACGCCCATCGATTCGTAGAGGTCGCACAACGCCTGCAGCGCGCCATGGATGTAGATCGGCCGGTCCCATCCGGCCTGGCGCAGCAGGCGTATCACCCGCTGGGCCTTGCCGAGGGCATAGACGCCGACCAGATGCGCCCGCTCCGGGAACAGGGCGATCGAGTGCAGCAGCTTGCCGATCTCCTCCCGGTCCGGCGGGTGGCGGAACACCGGCAGGCCGAAGGTCGCCTCGGTGACGAAGACGTCGCAGACCACCGGCTGGAACGGCAGGCAGGTCTGGTCCGGCCGGCGCTTGTAGTCGCCGGACAGCACCACCCGGCTGCCGGCATGCTCCAGCACGATCTGGGCCGAGCCCAGCACATGGCCGGCCGGCACGAAGGTGACGTCGACCTCGCCGATCCGCTGGGTCTCGTCCAGCGCCACCGGCTGCAGGCTGTGACCGGCCTCCTCGCCGTAGCGGGCGCGCATGATCGCCAGCGTCTCCGCCGTCGCCAGCACCGCACGGTTGTTGGGCCGGGCATGGTCGGAATGGCCATGGGTGACCAGCGCCCGCTCGACCGGCCGCACCGGGTCGACATGGAAGCCGCCGGGCACCACCAGCAGGCCCTCCGGCTGGACTCGGATCCACTGGTCTGGGCGTGGCGTCAGCATGGTATCGACGATAGGGCGGCAACCGGGTCGGGGCCAGACCTGCGGTTCAAATCTGGCCCGCAACTTGTTGGAGGTCCATAATTCGTGATGTATATTGATAGTATTTAGATCAACATTCGGGACTTTCCCATGGCCCTTCAGATCGCCAATCCTGCCGTGGTGGAGAAGGTGGAACGGCTGGCCCGGGCAACCGGCTTGACCAAGACGGCTCTGGTCGAACGCGCTGTCGACCGCCTTGCCGAAGAGATCGGGATTTCCGCCGACACCGATCGCTTCGAGGCCCTGCTGGCCCAGTTGGATCGAATTCCCGATCGCCCTGACGCTTTCGATCCGCTGGGCTGGGATGACCAGGGGCTCCCGAAGTGATCGCGGTCGATACGTCGGCGGTCGTTGCCATCGCCTTCGCCGAGCCGGAGCGTCAGGCTTTCGTCGACGCGATTCGGCGCGCCGACCGGGCGTTGATCAGCACGGTGTCGGTGGTCGAGGCCCGAATGGTGGCCTTTGGACGTCGCGGGCCGAGGGCCGTCACCTTCCTGGACGATCTCCTGCGCTTGCCGCCGTTCGAATTCGCCGCCCCCGGGGTGCCGGAAATGGATGCCGCCCATTCCGCCTTCATCGCCTTCGGGCGGGGCAGCGGCCATCCGGCGCAGCTCAATTTCGGCGATGTCTTCAGCTACGCGCTCGCGAAGGTCAGGGGATTGCCGCTGCTTTACAAAGGCGACGATTTTGCCCAGACCGACCTGCGCAGTGCTGTGACCATCTGACCCCCGCCCCCTTCAGTCCAGCGACGCCACCGGGATCGGCTTGCATGGGAGGTCATCGCCCTCGGCCCGCTTGCCCATCCAGACGCCGGCGAAGCGGTCGGCGAAGTACCATTTGCCGCTGAACCCAGACCCGCCGTCCTTGAAGGCGAAGGTCACGGTGCCGGCGCCGAACTTGTCGCTCCAGGTGAAGCGATAGAGGCCGCCGCCCAGGGATTCGCCGTCGCTGAGCTGGCCGTCATAGGGGCCGGCGGTGGAATCGATCACATGGTAGCAACCGCCGCGCCGCTCCGGCAGGAAGGTCAGCATCGACGGAGCCAGCACGCCGCCCGAGGTGACCTGCCCGCGATAGGTGCCGGCCGGCGCCGCTTGGTCCTGGGCCAGGGCGGGGACGGCGAAACCGAGCAGCAGGGCGATCAGGAGGACGAGGCGTCGCATCGCCGGGATGCTGCCGGCTGCCGCGGCGCCGCGCAAGCCCGGATCTTGCCTTTCGCCGGCGGCGGACGCAGGGTGCGGCCCGTTCGTGAGAGAGACCGCATGTCCCTGCCCGTCTGGTGCTTCGGCGCCGCCCATATCGACCGCCAGGCCCGCGCCCATCGCGCCGTACGCCTGGGCACCTCGAACCCGGTGACGATCCGCACCAGCCTGGGCGGCGTCGCCCGCAACGTGGCCGAGACCTTGGCTCGGCTGGGCCTGCCGGTCGGCCTGGTCAGCCGCATGGGGCATGATCCTTCGGCCGAGCGGATTCTGGCGGAAATGGCGCGGCTGGGCCTCGACCTGTCCCTGATCGGCCGGTCGGAGACCAGCGGCACCGCCAGCTACACCGCGGTGCTGGAGCCGGGCGGCGAGATGGCGGTCGCGATCGCCGATATGGGCATCTATGACGAGATCGGGCGCGAGACCCTCGCCCCGGCCCTGGCGGCGGCGCGGCCGGCTTCCGCGTGGTTCGTCGACGCCAATCTGCCGGCCGAGGGGCTGGCCGCGGTGCTGTCCCATCCGGGCCGGCCGGTCCTGGTGGCGGTCGACGCCGTCTCCTCGCCGAAATCCGAGAAGCTGCGGAGCCTGCTGGGCCGCATCGACCTGCTGTGCCTGAACCGCGACGAGGCCGAGGCGATCACCGGCCAGCTGATCACCGACGAGGCGACGGCCTGGGAAGCCCTGCGCCGGCTGCGCGCCGAAGGGGTCAGCCGTGTCGTACTGAACCGCGGCGCCGCCGGCGCGCTGATCGCCGATGCGGCGGGCGAAGCCACGGTCGCCGCCTGCCCGGCCGGGATCGTCGACGTCACCGGCGCCGGCGACGCCGCCGCAGCGGGAACGCTCTACGGCCTGGTCACCGGCTTGCCGCTGGCCGAGGCCGCCCGGCTCGGCCGTGCCGCCGCAGCCCTGGCGCTCGAGGCGCCGACCGCCGTGCCCGCAACCCTGACCGCCGACGCGCTGCGCCGGCGCGCCCTGATTGTCGCGTGAGGATCCTGATGAACAGCCTGCTGTCGATCGCCCCCGAGGTCTCCGCCGCCCTGGCCGCAGGGCGCCCGGTGGTGGCGCTGGAGAGCACCATCATCTCGCATGGCATGCCCTACCCGCAGAATCTGGAGATGGCGCGCCGGGTCGAGGCGATCATCCGCGAGGAGGCCGCGGTGCCGGCGACCATCGCTGTGGCCGACGGCCGGATTCATGTCGGCCTCGACGATGCGCTGCTGGAACGGCTGGCGACCTCGAAAGACGTGGCCAAGCTGTCGCGCCGTGACATGGGGGCGATCCTGGCCTCGGGCGGGCTCGGCGCCACCACCGTGGCCGCGACCATGATTGCGGCCCATCTCGCCGGCATCCGGGTGTTCGCCACCGGCGGCATCGGCGGGGTCCATCGTGGCGCCGAGACCAGTTTCGACATCTCTGCCGACCTCGAAGAGTTGGCACGCACGCCGGTGGCGGTGGTCTGCGCCGGCGCCAAGTCGATCCTCGACCTGCCGAAGACGCTGGAATATCTGGAGACCCGCGGCGTGCCGGTGATCGGCTACGGCACCGACACCCTGCCCGCCTTCTTCTCCCGGTCGAGCGGCCTGACGCTGGCGCTGCGCCGCGACACGCCGGATGAGGTGGCCGCCCTGCTCGCCGCCCAGGCGGCGCTGGGATTCCCGGCCGGAGCGGTGATCGCCAACCCGATCCCGGAAGCGCATGCAATGCCGGAGGCGGAGATCGACGCCGTCATCGCCAGTGCCCTGGCCGATACCGACCGCGAGGGCATCGCCGGCAAGGCCGTCACGCCCTATCTGCTGGCCCGGATCGTCGCCCTGACCAAAGGCCGCAGCCTCATCGCCAACATCGCACTGGTCGAGCACAACGCCCGGGTCGGCGCACGGATCGCCAAGGCCTGGGCGGCGCTCGGCTGATTGTGTCAGAACCGCCAAGACAGGGTGAACGCCCCATACTGGCTGAAATGATCCTTCTGCTCCTCGAACTCCTGCGTCCGGTACACATGGGTGTAGGCGATCCGGAGGTCGTTGATCTGGACCGCGATGCCGAGTTGCAGGTCGCCGACCAGCGGGTTCTTGGTGACGTGGGGGCTGTCCTCGAAGGTGTTGCCGTCTAGGAAGATGTTGCGGGCCACCGCCCGGCCCTCGACGCTGGCGAACAGGTACCAGCTGAAGCCGCTGGTCGGGATGAAGAAGTCCGATCCCGGCACGCTGGGCCGGATCCGCGGCGGCCCGTAATCGGCCGGCAGGTCGAAGCCGAGCCGGGCCGTGGCGCCGACCGAGGCCTGGGTCAGCACGTTGCCGACCGTGGCGCCGACATAGGGCGACAGGTCGAAGCCGATGCCCAGCGGCGCGGCGGCGTAGAGACTTCGCCACGTGCGCTCGTAGCTCAGGAGCACGCCGGGCTCGTTGTGCAGCTGGTGGTCCCAGCCGCGGGCCTTCTTCGAACCGATGATGCTGTGCACCGTGTTCTGCACCTGCTCGCCGATCGCATAGGGCCCGACGACGCCGATCTGCAGCTCGAGCCGATCGAGCCGGTCGCCGGAATCCGCCAGCACCGCCGCGCCGCCATAGAGCCAGGCGGCATAGGGCCGGTCGTTCGGGTCCGGGTCGCGCAGCGAGATGTCCTTCGGCGTGTACAGGTTCTGGCCGAAGGACAGTGTCGACCGGATCGGCGCGGCGTCGGGGAACAGCGGGAAGGCGCGGGCCGCATCGGCGAGCCAGTCCGGCGTTCCGGTCTCCGAGCTGGTATAGGCGAAGCGGAAACCATTGGTGTAGCCGCGGTCGGTGTTGGCGAAGACGTCGTTCTCGAGGCCGAAGCTGATGAAAGCGCCCGTGTCCTCTTCCAGCGGCCGCGGCGCCTGCGGCGTCGAGGTGATGATCGCCGGCCGCTTCGGCTCGGCCGGCACATCCTGGGCGGCCACGACGGCCGGCAGCACCATGACGCCGATCACGGCGGAAACCGAGGCTCCCCGGAACCCGGTGCGGACACTCATCCCATCCCCCTTCCCTCACGGCCCGCCACGAGCAAGGCGAACTCTCGGCGAACGGAACGGAACGGCGCCCCTTCGGGTTCCCGTCCGGATCGACTGTCAGCGCGGGCGTTGCATGCTGAACACAGTGTCGAGCACGCCGTAATCCATGTAGCCGAGCCGCGAGATCGCGCGCCGCGACGACAGGTCGATGCGGCCGTCGACGATCACCGACTCGTCGATATGGATCGACACCACCTCGCCGATCACGATCGCACCCGGCACAGTCTCGCCGGCTGCGGTGGTCAGCGGCACCGACTTGACCCAACGGCATTCCAGCGCCGCGGCGGCCGCCGCCACCCGCGGCGGCTTCACCAGCCGCGACGGCGCCATCGCCAGCCCGGCCAGCTCGGGCTCGCTGACCTCCGGTCCGACCGAGGCCGAGGTGGTGTTCATCTGCTCGCGCAGATCCCAGGTGGCGAGGCTGGCCACGAACTCGCCGGTCGCCTCGGCATTGGCCTGGGAATCCTTCGGCCCGCTCGGCGCGAACATCACCATCGGCGGCCGGTCGGCCACGGCGTTGAAGAAGCTGTAGGGCGCCAGGTTGACCACGCCGTCAGGGCTGACCGTGCTGATCCACCCGATCGGCCGCGGCACCACCAGCGCCTTGAACGGGTCGTGCGGCAGGCCGTGGTTGCGCAGCCGGGGTTCGTAATCCATGGGTGATCTCGCAGCGGGGACGACCGATAACTGGGCCAACCGCGCCGCCGGATCAAGGCTGCGTCTCCCCTGGAACTCGAGGCCCCGTCCCTGCACAATCGGGGAAAGGGCTGGAACAGGGGGATCGCATGGACTTCGACGGCAAGTTCAAAAGGGGAATGGCGCTTCTCGAGTCGAAGGGCCTGAAGCGTTACGGCCTACCCCTCAACGGTCTGCTGCGGCGGATCGGCATCGCCGTGCCGCCACCGCTGTTCGCCGGGTTCTGGCTCAACACGGTCGTCTATGGCGTCCCCTTCGGCATCCTGTTCGGGGCACTCACCGTCGCGTTTAACAGCGACAGAAGCCTGGCCGGCCTAACCCTCCAGGCTGTGGTCACGGCGATCCTCTACGGCCTCGTAATGGCTTTCTGGATCCGGCGCGTCGCGGCCAAGCACGGCCTGCCGCGCTGGGACGATCTCTAGCCGAAGGACGATCGGAGCCTAGGGGATCGGGTCAGCCGCCCGCCTTGCCGGCTAGAATCCCATCTTCCCCACCCCGCCCCCGGCGCCGCGGAACCGAATTCCCACGACCTCCGACCGCAGGACGACGGTCTCGCCGCCATCGTGCGTCAGGTAGACGAGATCGCGGGCGGTCCGGATGTCATGAGCCGGCAACTCGTGCCCGCCGCGGGTGAACAGCACCAGCGTCGCCCCCGCGCCGGCGGCCCGGAGCTTCTGCGCATATTCCTCGATGATCGCTGCGTCCATGGCCTCCTCCGCGCCGGCCCGTTTCGGCCGGTGGTTCAAGCCATGATGTTGTCACCCGCAGCGCGCCTGTCGAGCCCCCGTCGTGCCGTCGGCAGCCCGGCTACAGCACCGTCGAGATCCGCCCGACCACGCGGGCGGCGATGCGGGCGGCGGCGTCGAGGAAGGCGGGGAAATCCATGTGGCTCTCGCTGCCGGCAAGATCGCTGAGCGCCCGGACCACCACCACCGGCACGCCGAAGCGCTCGGCCACCGCGGCCACCGCCGCGCCCTCCATCTCGATGGCGACACCTCCGAACTCGCGGTGCAGCCGCTCGCGCTCCTGCGCATCGTTGAGGAAGATGTCACCGGTCAGAATGGTGCCGAAGATCAGCCGCGACCGGTGCGGCTCTCCGCCGGTCGCCGCGGCTCCGAATCCGCCGATATCAAGGCCTTCGATAGCATCCTTGATCTTTTCTCTGAGATCCTGGCCCAGCTCGTAGCCGGTCTCCTCGGGGAAGCCCGGCAGCGGCGGCACGCCGGGCTGGTAGGGCTTCAGCCGGCCGCCGACCCGGGCGCCGTAATCATGCATCACCAGCCGGTCGGCCACGATCACGTCACCGATGGCGAGGTCGGGGTCGAGGCCGCCGGCGACGCCGGAGAACAGCAGCGAGCTGCACTTGAACTCCTGCAGCAGCAGGGTCGCGACCATGGCGGCGTGGCTCTTGCCGATGCCGGCCTCGACCGCCACCAAGTCGCGGGTCCCGAGGCGGCCGAGGCGGAAGCGGCAGCCGGCGATCTCGCGCTCGGTGCGCACCACCAGATCGTCATGCGCCGCCAGCTCCTGCGGGATCGCCGCCATCAGCCCGATCGGTCCGTCCGCACGCATCGCATCCTCCGCTTGTGTCGCCGCCCTTATGCCCCGGTCGGGCGGCCGGCGCAAAGGGCCAGGACAGGGCGGGCAGTCCGGATTCAATTCTTCAGCGTGGGCCCCATCCGATCGATCCGGTCGGTCTCGATGCCGCCGGCGTAGCCACCGGCGACCAGATCGGCCACCAGCGCCGGGTCGTCGATGCCTTCGGAGAAGCCGCCGCTCCACGGGCCGATCAGGAAGACCGGAGTGCCCGCCGCCTTCATCCGGGCGACGAAAAGGTGCGGCCAGCCCCACAGCCAGGGCGCGATATTCGCCGGCACCAGCAGCACCGACCGCCGGCAGGGCTCCGGCATATGGCCGGTCCAGCCCAGCGCGGCGTAATTGACGAAGCAATCCTTGATCGAGGCGCGGGACATCGAGCGGAAACCGGGCAGCCGCTCGCGCAGCGCCGCGATCGGCCGGTCGCCGCCATAGGCCGCCAGGAGGTCGCGGCGATCCGCGGGCAAGGTTGTGAGATAGGCGGCCAGCATTTCGCCTTCCGCCGGGTCGTCGCTCTTGACGTTCAGCAGGAAGCGGCGCTCGGGGAAGGCCTCCAGCACCTGGTCCAGCGACGGCATCAGCCCTACGCCCTTGCCGCGGAACGAAAAGGTCTTGCCGCCATCGGCGGTGTAGCCATGGCCGATGTCCAGCGCCTGCAGCTCGGCCAGGCTGTGCTCGCGGGTGACGCCATGGCCCTCGGTGCGGCAGTCGACCGTCCAGTCATGGAACACGGCGAAGCGCCCGTCGGTGGTCGGCTGGATGTCGATCTCGACGATGTCGGCGCCGAGATCGAAGGCGGCGCGCATCGAGGCGATGGTGTTCTCCAGATAGGAATGTTCCGGCGGCAGCATGCGCGCGGCGGTGCAGGTGTCGCCGGTCAGGCCTGTGCGATCGAAGCCCTGGGCCAGTCCGCGATGCGCCAGCAGCACCGGCTTTCCGCCCGGCGCGCCGTGCAGCCGGGAGCTGTTGTTGAAGAACACGAACGCGGCAAATGCCCCCAGGGCGATGAAGGCGACCAGCAGGCGCTTGCTTGTCCGGCGGCTCATGGGCTGATCCGATGCGGTGACCGTGGCGGCGCAGGCTGATCGCGGATCATGGCCGAAACGGTGCGGCGCCGTGACCATCGGATGCCGCGGCGCCAGCCTGTCTTACCGCGCGGGTGACCGCCGACCGCTCTGCATCTCGTACCACTCGTTGGCCAGGTCGCCGACCAGGATCGCCAGCGCCACGCAGGTCCACACCACGATTTCGGCAACCGCGGGGTCCGGCGGCCGGTCGAGCCCGCTCAGGCCGAGAATCAGGCGGCCCTCGAAGAAGGTCAGCGCCACCGCGTAGCTGCGGGTCATCCACTGCCGGTGCTGCGGGATCCTGCCCTTGAGCGCGAAGGCGAGGCCGATCCCGGTCGTTACCATCACCAGGAGCGCATCGACGATCGTGGCGACGGTGAAGGAGCGCGAGGCGCCCGCCGCCTCGTCGATCCATTGGATGTACGCGCCCAGCGGCGCGAAGACGAAGACGCCGGCGACATAGATCCGGCCCACCACGCGGTGCACCACGGCGAAGCGGCGGCGCAGCCGGTCGGAGAACTGCAGCGGCGCCAGCAGCAGCGCACTGGCCCCCGCCACGCCGTGCGGCAGCAGCCACCACTGGAAGGACCGGTAGTGCTGCCACACCGGGTTGTCGGGTTCGACCAGGAAGCGCTCGTTGTGGCCGACGACATAGGCTGTCATCGCCAGGATCAGCGCGAAGACCACCGCCTTCGCGCGTGGCATACGGAAGGAACGCCGTGCCGACTCTATCGCGACCATGCTGATCTGCTCCAGCTTATTGCTGCGACCAGAAAGCCGGATCCAGATGTCAGCGGGATTTCGATCGCGGGCAGACGCGTTGCACCCGCAACACGACAGCCGGTTGACGAGAACAAAAACACAACAGTTGCATCCGGGTCGGTCCTGGGCTGATCTGGTCGGACGCATTCAGGCCGAAACGAAGGGCCCATGACCATATTGGCGGAGATCGCCGAACCGCTGCTGCCGCCGGCCTTCGAGGGCTGGTTCCGGCACAAGGGCTGGACGCCGCACCCGCATCAGTTGGAGATGCTGCAGGCGGCGCGCGACGGCAGCCATGCCTTGCTGATCGCCCCGACCGGCGGCGGCAAGACCCTGGCCGGCTTCCTGCCGACCCTGACCGAGCTGGCGGAGCGGCCGCGCGAAGGGCTGCACACGCTCTACATCTCGCCGCTCAAGGCGCTGGCGGTCGACATCCATCGCAACCTGGAGCAGCCGATCGCCGAGATGCGGCTGCCGATCCGGGCCGAGACCCGCACCGGCGACACGCCGCAGGTCAAGCGCGAGCGCCAGCGCCGCCACGCGCCGCAGATCCTGATGACGACGCCGGAGAGCCTGGCGTTGCTGCTGTCCTATGGCGACGCCGACCGCATCTTTGGGGCCTTGCGTTGCGTCATCGTCGACGAGCTGCACGCTTTGGCCGGCACCAAGCGCGGCGACCTGCTGGCGCTCGGCCTCGCCCGCCTGGCCACCCTGGCGCCGGAGGCCCGCCGGATCGGGCTGTCGGCCACGGTCGCGCATCCCGATTCGCTGGTCGCCTGGCTGTCGCCGACCGGCCATGCCGACCCGGCGCTGGTGCGCACGGTCAAGGGGCCTCCCGGCATCAAACCCGTGGTCGAGATCCTGGAAACGGAGGGCCGCCTGCCCTGGTCCGGCCATATGGGCACCTATGCCGCGGCCGAGCTGTATGAGCGCGTCCGCAAGGCCGGCACCACGCTGCTGTTCGTCAACACCCGGGCGCAGGCCGAGCTGGTGTTCCAGGCGCTGTGGCGGGTGAATGACGACGTGCTGCCGATCGGGCTGCATCACGGCAGCCTGGCCGCGGAACAGCGCCGCAAGGTCGAGGCGGCAATGGCGCGGGGCGAGCTGCGCGCGGTGGTCGCCACCTCCTCGCTCGACCTCGGCATCGACTGGGCGGCGGTCGACCTGGTGATCCAGATCGGCGCGCCGAAAGGCGCCAGCCGGCTGCTGCAGCGCATCGGCCGGTCGAACCATCGCTTCGACGTGCCTTCGGTGGCATTGCTGGTCCCGGCCAACCGGTTCGAGGTGCTGGAATGCCAGGCCGCCTCCGACGCGGTCGAGGCGATGACGCTGGACGGCGACCCGCCGGCGCCCGGCACGCTGGACACACTGGCGCAGCACCTGCTGGGCTGCGCCTGCTCCGCCCCCTTCGACGCGAAGGCGCTGTTCGCCGAGGTGCGGCGGGCGGCGCCCTATGCCGCACTGCCGAAGCGCGATTTCGACGATGTCCTCGATTTCGTCGCCCATGGCGGCTACGCGCTGCGCAGCTACGACCGTTTCCATCGGCTGAAGCAGGATGCCGAGGGTCGCTGGAAAGTGGCCAGCGCCGTGGTCGCCCGACAGTACCGGATGAATGTCGGCACCATCGTCGAGCAGGAGACGCTGAAGGTCCGGCTCGGCGGCGGCTTCGGCAAGGTGTTGGGCGAGGTCGAGGAGTATTTTGCCCAGGGCTTGGTGGCAGGCGACACCTTCATGTTCGCCGGCCAGCTGCTGCGCTTCGAAGGTATCCGCGAGATGGCGGTGATCGCCAGCCGCGCCGCCACGGGCGAGCCGAAGGTGCCGGCCTTCGCGGGGGGCCGTATGCCGCTGACCACCCACCTGGCCGACCGGGTGCGCCGCCTGCTGTCAACCCCCGCCCATTGGCCCCGGCTGCCGGACGACGTGCGCGAATGGCTGGAGCTGCAGCGGGACCGTTCCGGGCTGCCCGGGCCGGGCGAGCTGATGATCGAGACGTTCCCGCGCGGCGGACGGCACTACATGGTGGCATACTGCTTCGAAGGACGGCAGGCGCACCAGACGCTGGGCATGCTGCTGACCAAGCGGATGGAGCGGGCCGGGCTGGGGCCGATCGGCTTCGTCGCCACCGACTATGTGCTGGCGACCTGGAGCCTGCATCCGGTGACCGACCCGGCGCCGCTGTTCAGCGAGGACATGCTGGGCGACGACCTGGAGGCGTGGATGGGCGATTCCAGCCTGCTGCGCCGCACCTTCCGCAACGTCGCCATCATCGCCGGGCTGATCGAGCGCCGGTCCCCCGGCGAGAAGAAGACGGGGCGCCAGGTCACAGTCAGCGCCGACCTGATCTACGACGTGCTGCGCCGGCACCAACCGGACCATGTGCTGCTGCGGGCCACCAGGGCGGATGCGGCGCGCGGCCTGGTGGACGTCGCTCGCGTCGCGCTGTCGCTGAAGCGGGCCAGGCGCAAGCTGACCCACCGCGCGCTCGACCGCGTTTCCCCCCTCGCCGTCCCGGTGCTGCTCGAGATCGGCCGCGTCAGCGTCGCCGCCGGTGCGATCGACGCGATGCTGGAGGAGGCAGCCGCCGAGATGATCGCAGAAGCCCAGCCGAAACGGGGTGAGCGCGGCCGGAAGCGGGCGTGAGCGGCCGACATCGTTTGTCGCCCTGCCCCGGATTTGCTAAAATTGCGTCTTTCGGGGCGAGGATGAGCCCATGGAACGGCCGGAGGTCCAGCGCAGGCTGGCCGCGATCCTGGCGGCGGACATGGTCGGCTACAGCCGGCTGATGGAGGCCGACGAGTCCGGCACCCTCGCGCGGCTGAAGACCCATCGGCTCGAGCTGATCGACCCGGCGATCGCCAAGGCCCGCGGCAGCATTGTCAAGACCACGGGCGACGGAATGCTGGTCGAGTTCGCCAGCATCGTCGATGCCCTGACCTGTGCCGCGGAGATCCAGCGCCGCATGGCCCGGCGCAACGCCGACGTCTCGCCGGCACGCTGGATCCAATTCCGCATCGGCATCAATCTCGGCGACGTGATCGTCGAGGACGGCGACCTGTTCGGCGACGGCGTCAATGTCGCGGCGCGGCTGGAGGCGCTGGCGGAGCCGGGCGGGATCTGCGTGTCGGGCGCGGTGCGCGACCAGGTCGGCGACCGGCTCGATTTCGGTTTCGAGGATCTCGGCGAGCAGACGGTCAAGAACATCTCCCGGCCGATCCGCGTCTACCGGGTCCGGCTCGACCTGCCGGCGGCTGAAGCTCCGACCGAAGTCGCCGCGGCTGCCGCTCCGGTCGCGACCAAGCCCTCCATCGTCGTGCTGCCCTTCGCCAATATGAGCGGCGAGCCGGAGCAGGAGTTCTTCGCCGACGGACTGACCGAGGACATCATCACCGAGCTGTCGCGCTTCCACGAGTTGCTGGTGATCTCGCGCAACTCCGCCTTCGTGCACAAGGGCAAGGCGGTGAAGGTTCAGGACGTCGCCCGCGAGTTCGGCGTCMATTACGTCGTCGAGGGCAGCGTCCGCAAAGCCGGCGGCCGGGTGCGGGTCACGGTGCAGCTGATCGACGCCGAGACCGACCGGCACATCTGGGCCGAGCGCTACGACCGCGACCTGGCCGACATCTTCGCCATCCAGGACGAGGTCACGTCGGCGATCGCCGCCACCCTGCCCGGCCGGGTCGAGGCCGCGGCGCGCGACCGGGCCAAGCGCAAGACCACGGACAACCTGGAAGCCTATGAATGCCTGCTGGCCGGCAAGGTGCTGCACCACCGGTCGACGCGCGACGACAACGCCCAGGCGCTGGCGATGCTCGACCGCGCCGTCGCCCTCGACCCGAAATATGCCCATGCCCATGCCTGGCGGGCCTGCGTGCTGGGCCAGAGCTGGGTCAACGCCTGGTGCGCCGACCGCGACTCCACCTGGGACGCCGTGGTCGGCGAGCTCGAGATCGCCATCGCCCTCGACGACAACGACGCCGATGTCCACCGCATCCTCGCGGCGGTCGCCCTGGCGCGGGACGAGTTCGACAAATCCATGTACCACCAGGAACGGGCGATCGCCTCCAACCCGAATTACGACCTGATCGTGGTGCAGCAGGGCGAGATCCTGACCTGGCTCGGCCGGCCGGAGGAAGGCATCGATTGGATCCGCAAGGCGATGCGGCTCAACCCGCATCACCCGGAGCGGTTCTGGAGCCATCTCGGACGGGCGCACTACACCGCCCGGCGCTATGCCGAGGCGGTGGAGGCCTACAGCCACATCACCAAGCCCGACCACACCCACCACGCCTTCCTCGCCGCCGCGCTGGCCTGGATGGGCGACGCCACCGCCGCCGGCGCCCATGCCCAGGCCGTGCTGCGGATCGATCCGGCCTTCACGGCGGAGGCGTTCCTGGCGACCCTGCACTACAAGCGCGACGGGGACCGCGGCCATTGCCGCGACGGCCTGCTCAAGGCCGGGCTGCCCGCCTAGCCGCCATTGCAGAATTCACTCGGGGTGAAAACCCGTATGTCGCTCACCGGCGCACCGCGCTTCACCACATATTCGGAGATTCCGGTGTGGTCTTTCGAGGCGGGACTCCAATTGTAGGTCCAACCCATGCCGGTGAAGGGATAGCCGGGTGTCGGAAAATCCGCGACATACGAATTCCACATCTGACCGAAGACGAAGAGCTGCGTCTCCTCGACCGCCCGCCGTTCCGCCGGCGACGAGAATTGCGTCGGCAGGGCGAAGGAGCACTGGGTCGTGCTGATATCCGGTCCGCTGGCGCATGGCCGGAAGACGTGTTCCGGGGCGACGCTGAACTGGACGAGCTCCCACTCGCCCCCCGCCGGCGGCATGCCGAGCAGCTGTTCGAGCGCCAGCACCGGATCCTGCGCGCCCTTGCAGGCCGGCCGCGATTCCGACGGCAACGAAACCCACGTCGCCGACAGCACCTTGCCCGTGCTGTCGGTATTCCGGCCGAGCCGGAGAACGCCTTTGGGCGCCGCAAGAGCATCTGACGGCTCGATGGGGTCGTCTGTCTTGGTGGTCAGCGTGACGACCGTGACCTGCCGCAGTCCCGCATCGATCGGCGTCAGCTTGCGCTGGAAGGAAGGCCGCTTGACGGCGGAATCATAGATGGCCTGTCGGTAGAGCTGAGCGAGATCCTCGCTCTCGCCGGTCATCTGTTGCGCGCAAGCAGCCAGGCTTGCGAGGACGATCGCCCCGACTGCGGCCCGGGCCGCACTTGCCAATCCGGTCATGAAATACCCCCTATTATGATCCTGAAAATCCGGGCGGGTGCCCACGGCCCGCCGCGAGGATGAGGGGCGGCGCAGAGGCCGCGCCGCCCGATCCGTCACTTCTTGCCGGCGACCTCCACAAGTGTGCGGTAGACCCACTCCGTGCCCTGATCCAGGGCCTGAACGCCGATCCGCTCGTCGTTGCCGTGCATGCGCAGCAGCGTCTCGTTATCGAGCGGATAGGGGTAGATGCCATAGACCGGGATGCCCTTGGCGCGCCAAGCCACGGCATCGGTGCCGGCCTCGAACAGCGCCGGCACCACCTCGACCTTCGGCCACACCGCTTCGGCGTTTGCGGCCAGCGCCCGGTACAGCTCCGTGTCGATCGACGACGCTGCCTCCGCGGTCCGTTTCGCGATCGCCTCCCGCGCCGCATCAAGCGACGGGTAGGCCGGGACCGAGATCTCGATCTGCGGGTCCTGGATGATGGCGCGCACCTCGCCGATCGCATCGTCCAGGGTCGATCCGGGCACCAGCCGCATGTTGACCAGGGCGGCGGCCGAGCCGGGGATGACATTCTCCTTGATGCCGCCCTCCAGCATGGTGACCGCGACCGTGTCCCGCATCAGCGCGTGCCAGAGCAGCGGGTAATCGCCCGCCGCAACGATCTCCTCGCCCGCCTGGCGCCGCGCGGCCGCGTCCTTGCCCTCGACCAGCGTGCGGATCCGGCCGGCCAGCGGCTCCCCGGCGCTGCGGGCCAGCGCCTCGAAATAGCTGCGGGTCTGGTCGTTCAGCTTCGGCTCGGTGTCGCTGGCGGCGAGCCGCGCCAGGGCGACGGACAGCCGGCCGATGGCGCTGTCCTTCGGCAGGGCCGGCCGCGAGGAATGGGTCGGCGTGCCGGTGGCCGAGAGCTTGAGCGTCAGATAGATCTTGTCGCGGGTGGTGACGTTGACCTGGCGCGCCGCGCCGTCCTTGTTCTGGAAGATCCAGCCGCCTTCGTTCAGCGCGAATTCGGCATCGATTTTGTCCCAGTGATTCTCGGCCAGCCAGTCGGTGCCGTAGTCGCCAGCCTCCTCGTCCGCTTCCGACAGGAAGATCACGTCCCGGTCGAGCGGCACCTTGTTCTCGGCCAGCATCATCACCGCGGTGGCGAAGACGGCGAGGCCGCCCTTGAAGTCCATCGCGCCGCGGCCGAGGACATAGCCGTCCTTCACCACCCCGGCGAAGGGATCGACCGTCCAGTGCGACCGCTCGACCGGGACAACGTCGGAATGAGCCGCCACCAGGACGGGCGGCTTGCTGCCGTCGCCCTTGAGCCGGGCGATGAAGTGCACCGGGCCGGGCTGCTTCGGCGTCGGGATCACCTCGACCTGGGCGCCCAACGGCTCGAACTGGGTCTTCAGGAACTCCGCCAGGGCCTTGGTGTCGCCCGGAGGATTCGAGGTGTCGAAGGTCAGCAGCTTCTGCAGCAGGGCGGCGGCACGGCCGGGCTGCATATCGGCGGCATGGCCAGCCGAAGACGCCGCCAGCCCGAGCAGGGCTGCCGCTGCCAAGTACAAGGATCGCTTCATTGGCTGTCCTCTGATGATGGGCCGCCCGCATCCGGCCAGGACGATCGTCATCTCTCCCCCACGTCTTTTTCGGCTTCAGAGCCTTGGCGCGGACATCCGTCCGGCAGGCCGATGTTGGCACGGCTCGGGATCACGCAGAACGGACTTCGATCTTATGGCGGGTATGTCCCCGAGGAAGGCCGGAAGGGTCTTCAAGCTGTGGTCGTGCTGCGCACCACGATAGAACATAAATCGAACAAAACCGTTGCGCCGCTCGGGTGCCGGGTCTACATCCGGACGATGCCAACCCGCACCATCCCGCTCCGCGACCACGCCTTCCGGCCCGATCCGTCGGGCGTGCTGTGGTGGGCGGAGCGGCGCTGGCTGCTGGTGGCCGACCTACATCTGGAGAAGGCGACGGCGTTGGCGCAACGCTCGCGTTGCCTGCTGCCGCCCTATGACAGCACCGCGACCCTGGGCCGGCTCGGCGCCGCGATCGACCGGCTGGACCCGGCAGTCGTGGTGGCGCTGGGCGACAGCTTCCATGATTCGGCAGGGGCGGACCGCCTTACCGCCGATGACCTGGCGACGCTGACCCGGCTGGCGCGAGGCCGGGACTGGATCTGGGTGCTAGGCAATCACGACCCGGACCTGCCGCGGTCGCTGCCCGGCGACCGGACCGAGGAGTTGCAGGTCGACGGCCTGATCTGCCGCCACGCCGCCGCGCCTGGAGCCGCCGGCGAAATCTCCGGCCATTACCATCCCAAGGCGGCGATCAGCGGCCGCGCCGGGCGGGTGACCGGGCGCTGCTTCGTCGCCGATGAGCACCGGCTGGTGCTGCCGGCCTTCGGCGCCTACACCGGCGGCCTCGACGTGCTCGATCCCGCCATCCGCGGGCTGCTCGGCCCGCTCTTTCACATCTGGCTGATCGGCCGCGTCGGGCTGCACCGCTTCCCCGGTGCCCGGCTGTCGCCGATCGCGCCGCGCTGGCTGGTGGCCTGACGGGCTGGACCTTGCCCGCGGCCGATCCAGCTTCGTGCCCATGACAGCCCCCGCTCTGCTCTGGTTCCGCCGGGATCTCCGCCTCGACGACAACCCGGCTTTCACCGCTGCCGCCCGGCACGGCGGGCCGGTGATTCCGATCTTCATCCTCGACCGCGATGGCGAGGGTGAGTGGTCCCCGGGTGGCGCGAGCCGCTGGTGGCTCCATCATTCGCTCGCCGCCCTGGCCGATGCGCTGGCGGTGCGCGGCAGCAAGCTGATCCTGCGCCGGGGCGCGGCCTCGGAGGTGCTGGAAGACCTGATCGAGGACACCGGCGCCGCGGCCATTTTCTGGAACCGCCGCTATGAGCCGGCATCGGCCGAGCACGACACGGTCCTGGAGCGCGACCTGAAACAGCGCGGCATCGCCACCAAGAGCTGCAACGCCGCCCTGCTGTTCGAGCCGCGGGAGATCCGCACCGGGGCCGGTACACCGTTCAAGGTCTTCACCCCGTTCTGGCGCGCCTGCCTGGAGCGCGGCGGCATCGTCGCGCCGCACGAGGCACCAAAGGAGATCCCCCGCCCCCGACATTGGCCACAGAGCGACGATCTCGACCGCTGGGCGCTGCTGCCGACCAAGCCGGATTGGGCCGATGGGCTGCGCGAGGCTTGGGCTCCGGGCGAGGCCGGAGCCCGCAAGCGCCTGTCGGCCTTCCTGCGGCACGGCTTGGCCAGCTATGAGACCCGGCGCGACCGGCCGGACGTCGACGGCAGCTCGGCGTTGTCGCCGCATCTGCATTGGGGCGAGATCGGCCCGCGCCGGGTCTGGCAGGCGGTCGAGCACGCGGCGGCCGAAACACCCTGGCTGCGCTCCGCCGCCGATGCCTATCAGCGCGAGCTCGGCTGGCGTGAATTCGCATCCCATCTGCTGGTCGCCCGGCCCGAGATGCCGACCGAGCCGCTCGACGGTCGCTTCGCGGCCTTCCCCTGGGACGTGGACAGCACGGCGCTGCAGGCCTGGCAGCGGGGGCGAACAGGTTACCCCATCGTCGATGCCGGGATGCGACAGCTGTGGCGGACCGGATGGATGCACAATCGCGTCCGGATGATCGCCGCGTCCTTCCTGATCAAGGATTTACGCATCGATTGGCGCGCGGGCCAGGCCTGGTTCTGGGACACGCTGGTGGATGCCGATCTGGCCAACAACGCCTTCAACTGGCAGTGGGTGGCCGGGTGCGGCGCCGACGCCGCGCCCTATTTCCGCATCTTCAACCCGGTCCTTCAGGGCGAGAAATTCGACCCGGACGGAGCGTATGTCCGACGGTTCGTGCCGGAGCTCGCCAATCTACCGCCGAAATGGATCCATAAGCCCTGGCGGGCGCCCGGGGCCGTGCTGGCCGAGGCCGGCGTGGCGCTGGGCCGGACCTACCCGCGGCCGATCGTCGACCATGGCGACGCCCGTCGCCTCGCCCTTGCCGCCTTTCAGGCGCTGCCGAGATCCTAGCCCTGCTCCGCCAGGATCCCGCGCACCAGCGGCAGGGTGATCGAGCGGCCCTGGGCCAGGCTGGCGGCGTCGATCTCGGCGACCAGCCGCCGCGCCTCGGCGAAGCTGCGCTCCATCCGCGCCAGCATCGTCTGCACGATCTCCGGCCCGACCGCGAGCTGGCGGTCGGCGAACAGCTTGGCCAGCACCTGGGCCAGCAGCACGTCGTCGGGCTCGCCCAGGCCGACCGCCGGCGCCGCCTTCAGCCGCGAGGCGAGGTCGGGCAGCGCCACCGGCCAGCGCGCCGGCGGCTTGCGCGCCGCCAGCAGCAGAAAGCCGCCGGCCTCCTTCAGC
>NZ_JBFRCU010000094.1:0-28696 GCF_052113205.1 Inquilinus sp. YAF38
GAGCACATGCTGCTGGGCCTGGCCCAGGTGCCGGAGAGCTTCGCCGGCAACGTCTTGCGCAAATACGGTCTGACCCCGCAGGCGCTGCGGCAGCAGACCGTGCGCACCGTCGGCACCGGGGCGGAGGAAGGGCGGGTCGAGGGCCCGTCGAACACGCCGCAGCTCGACAAGTACAGCCGTGACCTGACCGCTTTGGCGCGCGAAGGCAAGCTGGACCCCGTCATCGGCCGGTCGAAGGAGGTCGAGACCACGATCGAGATCCTGGCGCGGCGCAAGAAGAACAACCCGGTGCTGATCGGCGAGCCCGGCGTCGGCAAGACCGCGATCGTCGAGGGGCTGGCGCAGCGCATCGTCAACAACGAGGTGCCGGACACGCTGCGCGACAAGCGGCTGGTCGAGCTCAGCGTCAACAGCCTGGTCGCCGGCTCGAAGTTCCGCGGCGAGTTCGAGGAGCGGGTCAAGCAGGTGATGGACGAGATCGCCGAGCACCGCGACGAGCTGCTGCTGTTCATCGACGAGGTCCACACCATCGTCGGCGCCGGCCAGGGCGGCGGCGAGGGCGGGCTGGATGTCGCCAACACCTTCAAGCCGGCGATGGCGCGCGGCGAGCTGAACCTGATCGGCGCCACCACGCTGAACGAGTACCAGAAGCACATCGAGAAGGACGCGGCGCTGGAGCGGCGCTTCCAGCCGGTCTTCGTCGCCGAGCCGACGGTGGAGCAGACGATCAACATCCTGCGCGGCCTGCGCGACCGGCTGGAGGGTCACCACAAGGTGACGATCCAGGACCAGGCCTTCGCCGCCGCGGCGGAGCTGTCGGACCGCTACGTCTCCGGCCGCTTCCTGCCGGACAAGGCGATCGACCTGATCGACCAGGCGGCGGCACGGGTGCATCTGTCGATCACCTCGCGCCCGGCCGAGATCCAGGAGCTGGAATCGGAGGTCGCCACGCTGAAGCGCGAGCACGCCTACGCCAATTCGCGCAAGCGCTTCGACCGGGCCAAGGCGTTCGAGGAGCAGGTTGCCGAGAAGGAGAAGACGCTGGCCGAGCTGACCGACGCGTGGAAACACCGCATCGGGTCCAGCACCGCCGAGGTCACGGTCGAGCACATCGCCGAGATCGTGTCGAAGCTGACCGGCATCCCGGTCACCGAGCTGACGGCCGAGGAGAAGGCCAAGCTGCTGCAGATGGAGGAGCGGCTGCACCGCCGGGTGATCGGACAGGAGGAGGCGATCCAGGCGGTCAGCGACGCCATTCGCCTGTCCCGCGCCGGGCTGCAGCACGGCCACCGGCCGATCGCCAACTTCCTGTTCCTGGGCCCGACCGGCGTCGGCAAGACCGAGCTGGCCAAGGCCCTGGCCGAGGTGGTGTTCGGCGACGAGGACGCGGTCATCCGCGTCGACATGAGCGAGTATATGGAGCGCCACGCCGTGTCCCGGATGATCGGCGCCCCGCCGGGCTATGTCGGCTATGACGAGGGCGGCCAGCTGACCGAGCGGGTGCGCCGCCGGCCCTACAGCGTGATCCTGCTCGACGAGATCGAGAAGGCGCATCCGGACGTCTACAACGTGCTGCTGCAGGTGTTCGACGACGGCCGGCTGACCGACGGCAAGGGCCGGGTGGTCGATTTCAGCAATTCGCTGATCATCGCCACCTCGAACCTCGCCTCCGACGTCATCATGGGGCGGCAGAGCCGGATCGGCTTCAACGCCAGCGCCGGCGGCGTCCGCGACGACGTGATGGGCGCGCTGCGCCAGCACTTCCGGCCGGAGTTTCTGAACCGGATCGACGAGATCATCATCTTCCACGCCCTGACCACCGATCAGATCAAGCAGATCATCCGGCTGCAGCTGGACGGGGTGATCGGCACCGCGCGGGGGCAGGATATCGAGCTGGTGATCGACGACACGCTGGTGGACCACCTGGCCGCCGAGGGCTACCAGCCCGAATACGGCGCCCGCGAGCTGCGGCGCCAGATCCGCCAGCTGGTGGAGACCCGGCTGGCCAAGGGCATGCTGAAGGGCGAGGTGAAGGAGGGCGACCGCGTCGTCTTCCGCTATGACAAGGGCGAGGTCAGCTACAAGGTCGGGGCGCCGAAGCCGGCCAAAGCGGCCAAGGCAGCCAAGGCAAAGGCCACGAAACCGGCGAAAGCGAAGCCGGTCAAGGCGCAGCCGGCTGGCAACGGCAAGGCGGCCCCGGCCAAGCGCGCCGCCCCGGCCAAGGGCAAGGCGGCGGCGACCGGCAAGGGCAGGGGATCGGCCAAGACCGGCCCGTCGCCGCGCACCCGCGGCTAGATCCTGGGATCGGTGCCGTAAGGCTAGGACCAGTTAGTGTCGCCTCTCCCGCCTGGCGGGAGAGGTCGGGCGTCCGAAGGACGACCGGGTGAGGGCTGGCCCGGGCCTCGACAAAGAGCCCTCACCCGGAGCCGCTTCGCGTCTCCGACCTCTCCCGCAAGCGGGAGAGGCAACGATTGTGTCGTTCACCAGGCAACTGCCCGTCTTTTGAGCAGGCGTGGGTGCGGCAAACCAGCCGCACCTGCGCCTGACTCAACCGACGCATGCGTCCAGCCGGCCCTCAGCCCGCATTTCCCTCTGGCACTTGCGGCCCCACCCGCCGATAACAGCCGCTCGATTTGGTCCGAGGGTTGGATACATGATCGCGCGCGTCATCGCCGTGGAGCCATTCGACATCGTCGTGTTCGGCGCGACGGGAGATTTGTCGCAGCGCAAGCTGCTGCCGGCGCTGTATGAGCGCGACAAGGCCGGCCAGGTGCCGCCGGGGGCGAGGATCATCGGCACGTCGCGGCGGCCGATGTCGGATGCCGAGTTCCGCGACTTCGCCCGCAAGGCGATCCTGGAGCACGTGCCGTCGGCGGAACAGGCCGGCACGGTGCTGGAGGATTTCCTGGCGCGGCTGTCCTACGTCCCGGTCGATGCGACGGCCCGCAAGGGCTGGCCGGACCTGGCCGAGGCGCTGCAGGGCAATGCCGACCGCATCCGCATCTTCTATCTCGCCACCTCGCCCGACCTGTTCGAGGAGATCTGCAGCCAGCTCGGCGAGCATGGGATGGTGACCCCCCGGGCGCGGGTGGTGGTCGAGAAGCCGATCGGCAAAGATCTGGAATCGGCCCGCGCCCTGAACGACGCCATCGGCCGCGTCTTCCTCGAGGAGTCGATCTACCGGATCGACCATTATCTCGGCAAGGAGACGGTGCAGAACCTGATGGCGCTGCGCTTCGCCAACGCCCTGTTCGAGCCGCTGTGGAACGCCTCGCATATCGACCATGTCCAGATTACCGTGGCCGAGAGCCTCGGGGTCGAGGGCCGCGCCGGATACTATGACGGCGCCGGCGCGCTGCGCGACATGGTGCAGAACCACATGCTGCAGCTGCTCTGCCTCGTCGCCATGGAGCCGCCGACCTCGATGGACGCGGATTCGCTGCGCGACGAGAAGCTGAAGGTGCTGAAGGCGCTGAAGCCGATCTCGGACGCCACGGTGAACAACATCACCGTGCGCGGCCAGTACCGCGCCGGCGCCTCGGCCGGCGGCGCCGTCCCCGGCTATCTCGACGAGCTCGGCAACCCGTCCAGCCACACCGAGACCTTCGTCGCGCTGAAGGCCGAGATCGAGAACTGGCGCTGGGCCAATGTCCCGTTCTATCTGCGCACCGGCAAGCGGCTGGCGGGGCGGATGTCGGAGATCGTGGTCACCTTCCGCGCCATCCCGCATTCGGTGTTCGACAGCTCGGCCGGCACCATCTCGCAGAACCACCTCGTGATCCGGCTGCAGCCGGACGAGGGTGTGAAGCTGTGGCTGATGATCAAGGATCCGGGGCCTGGCGGCATGCGCCTCCAGCACGTACCGCTGGACATGAGCTTCGCCGAAGCCTTCAACGTCCGCAACCCGGACGCCTATGAGCGGCTGGTGATGGATGTCGTGCGCGGCAACCAGAGCCTGTTCATGCGCCGCGACGAGGTCGAGCAGGCCTGGACCTGGGTCGACCCGATCATCGAGGCCTGGAAGGCGTCGAAGGAGCCGCCGAAGCCCTACACCGCCGGCACCTGGGGCCCGTCCGCCGCGATTGCCCTGATCGAGCGCGACGGCCGCACCTGGCATGAGGACGAGGACTGAGCCATGCCGATCGCGCGTCACGACTTCCCGACCAAGGAGGCGCTCGCCGATGCCCTCGCCGGGCATGTCGCCGACGCGCTGACGGCGCGGCTCTCCCGCTCCGATCGCGCCGCGCTCGCCGTTTCCGGTGGGCGCACCCCGACCCGGTTCTTCGAGGCGCTGTCGCAGAAGCCGGTCGAGTGGGCGCGGGTCGACGTGACCTTGGTCGACGAGCGCTGGGTGGGCGAGGCCTCGGAGCGCTCCAACGCGGCCCTGCTCCGGCAGCACCTGCTGCAGGGACCGGCCGCGACGGCCAATTTCGTGCCGCTGCATGTCGATACGCCTACGCCCGAGGATGGCGTGGGCCAGGTGACGGCGCGGATCGCCGCCCTGCCGCTGCCCTTCGCCGCGGTGGTGCTGGGCATGGGCGATGACGGGCACACCGCCTCCTTCTTCCCCGGCGGCGACCGGCTGGCCCAGGCGCTGGACCCGGCTGCAGGGCAGTTGCTGGAGACCATGCGGGCGCCCGCGGCGGGCGAGCCGCGCATCACCCTGACGCTGCCGGTCTTGCTCGCGGCGGACACTCTGTGCCTTCATGTCGAAGGGGCGGGCAAGCAGCGCGTCCTGGAGGCGGCCCTGGTGTGCGGTCCGGCCGAGGCGATGCCGATCCGTGCCGTGCTGACGCGGTCCGAGCGGCCGGTCGAGATCTTCTGGTGCCCGTAGAGGTACCGCCGCAAGGCTAAGAAAAAACTTCAATATAATGTGCTAACGTATTGATCATGGCGCATGATCGGGTCGGAGGGTGCTGTCTGGCCTGATCGGCGGCGAGACAGTGACCAAGGAGCCAGCCGATGGTGCAAGCCCGCATAGCCGAGGTGACCGAGCGGATCGCGCGGCGCAGCTACGACGCCCGGTCCGCCTATCTCGACCGCATCACAACGGCAGCGGAGGCCGGACCGGCCCGCCGGCGCCTGGGCTGCGCCAACTTCGCGCATGGCTTCGCCGCCTGCGGCATCGACAAGGGCGCGCTGCGCGAGGGCGAGGGCCCGAACCTGGCCATCGTCACCTCCTACAACGACATGCTGTCGGCGCATCAGCCCTTCGAGCGCTATCCGGACCTGATCCGGCAGGCGGCGCGGGCGGTCGGCGGCACCGCCCAGGTGGCGGGCGGCGTGCCGGCGATGTGCGACGGCGTCACCCAGGGCGAGGCGGGGATGGAGCTGTCGCTGTTCTCGCGCGACGTCATCGCCCTGTCGACCGCGGTCGCGCTGTCGCACCAGATGTTCGACGCCGCCGTGTTTCTCGGCGTCTGCGACAAGATCGTGCCCGGGCTGGTGATCGGCGCCCTGTCCTTCGGCCATCTGCCGGCGGTGTTCATCCCGGCCGGGCCGATGCCCTCGGGCCTGCCGAATGACGACAAGGCCAAGGCCCGGCAGCTCTATGCCGAGGGCAAGGTCGGGCGCGACGCGCTGCTGGAGGCCGAGGCGCAGTCCTATCACGGGCCGGGCACCTGCACCTTCTACGGCACGGCCAACACCAACCAGATGCTGATGGAGATCATGGGCCTGCATTTGCCGGGCTCGTCCTTCGTCAACCCGAACACGCCGCTGCGCGACGCCCTGACCGTCGCGGCGGCGAAGCGGGCGCTGGCGATCACGGCGCTGGGCAACGAGTTCGTGCCGGTCGGCCGGCTGATGGACGAGCGCGCGGTGGTCAACGGGGTGGTCGGGCTGCACGCCACCGGCGGGTCGACCAACCACACCATGCATCTGGTCGCCATGGCCGCTGCGGCCGGCATCACCTTGACCTGGGACGATTTCGCCGACCTTGCCGAGATCACGCCGCTGCTGTGCCGCGTCTATCCGAACGGCAAGGCGGACGTGAACCATTTCCACGCCGCCGGCGGCACCGGCTTCCTGATCCGCGAGCTGATCGGCGCCGGCCTCCTGCATGACGACGTCGCCACCATCTGGGGCGGCGGGCTGGACCGCTACACGGTCGAGCCGGGCCTCGACGAGAAGGGCGAGGTGGTGTGGCGCGACGCGGCGACGGCCAGCGGCGACACCGCGGTGCTGCGCGGCGCGGCCGAGCCGTTCCAGGCGACCGGCGGCCTGCGCGTGCTTGACGGTGATCTCGGCCGGGCGGTGATCAAGACCTCCGCCGTGGCGCCGGAGCGCCATGTGATCGAGGCGCCGGCCAGGATCTTCCATTCGCAGGAGGAGTTGCAGGCCGCGTTCCGCGCCGGGGCGCTGGACCACGACTTCATCGCCGTGGTCCGGTTCCAGGGCCCGAAGGCCAACGGCATGCCCGAGCTGCACAAGCTGATGCCGCCGCTGGGCGCGCTGCAGGACCGCGGCCGCAAGGTGGCGCTGGTCACCGACGGCCGCCTGTCCGGCGCCTCGGGCAAGGTGCCGGCGGCGATCCATGTGACGCCGGAGGCGGCGGTCGGCGGCCCGATCGCCAAGCTGCGCGACGGCGACATCCTGCGCATCGACGCGGTGACCGGCCGGCTCGAGATTCGCGACATCGACGCCGAGGAATGGGCCGCGCGGGAAGACGCCACGGCCGATCTGGCGCCGTCGCATGTCGGGGTCGGCCGCGAGCTGTTCGCCGCCTTCCGCCACGCCGCCGGCCGTGCCGACACGGGGGCGTCGATCTTCTGAGGCACCCCTGGCGCCATCATAGAGTCGTCATCCCCGCGAAAGCGGGGATCTCGTAACGCTTCGATCGGAAAGAGATTCCCGCTTTCGCGGGAATGACGATGAGAGGCGGATGTCCGGCCTCAGACAATCCCGAGCAGCCGGATCAGGCCGAAGCTGATGGCGCCCAGCACCAGCAGCGACAGGGTCACGGCCGCCGTGACCCGGCCGCCCGCCTTCGCCACGCTGAGCAGGTCGGTGCTGAGGCCCAGCGCGGCCATCGACAGCACGGTCAGCCCGGTCGCCGCCGTGGCGGCCGGGGCCAGCACCGCCTCGGGCAGCAGCCCGAAGGAGCGCAGCACGGCCAGCAGCAGGAAGCCGTCGATGAACCAGGGCACCAGCTTGTGCCACGGCATCCGGCCGGCGGTGGCGGCGGCACCGTCGGTCCGGCGGCGCGTGACCAGCGTCAGGACCAGGATCAACGGCCCGAGCATCAGCACGCGCACCAGCTTGACCAGGGTGCCGAGCTGCAGCGCGATCGCCCCGATCGGCGCCGTGGCGGCCAGCACCTGCGGCACGGCGTAGACGGTCAGCCCGGCCAGGACGCCATACTGCACCTCGCTGATATGGATCAGCGCCGGCAGGAAGGGCAGGCCCAGCACCACCAGCACGCCGAGCACCGCGGTGAAGGCGATCGAGGCCGCCACCTCCTTGCCGTCGGCGCCGATCACCGGGGCGACGGCGGCTATGGCGGAGTTGCCGCAGATCGAGTTGCCGCAGGCGACCAGCACGGCCATGCGGTGGGGCAGGCCGAGCATGCGGCCCATCCCATAGCTGGCGGCGATGGCGATCACGACCACGGCGGCGATGCCGACCAGCAACAGCGGGCCGGCGGATACGATCGCGCCAACGCTGACCGAGGCGCCAAGCAGGACGACGGCGATCTCCAGCAGCGTCTTGGCACTGAAGCTGATGCCCGGGGTCCAGCGCTGGCTCGGGCTCCAGACCGTGCGCACCAGGGCGCCGACCAGGATCGCCAGAACCAGCGCCTCCAGCCAGGCATGGCCGAACAGCCCGGCCTCGACTCGCTCCAGCCCCAGCGCCGCCAGGGTCACCGCGACGCACAGGAGCAGGCCGGGCAACAGCCGGCCGCCCGGGATCGACTCGAAGGCCGTCGTCAGACGGTTGGCCGGAGAGATGGAGAGGGAGGGCCGGAGCGGATCAACGATCGCCATGACAGTCTCGGATGCGGAACTGTCACAAACATGGACGCCGGCCTTCAACCGATCCAACGCATTCATTTGTTAAGATCGATCGATTTTGTCGATCGGTTTGTATTTTGAGCTGGTCGCGAAGGTGCCTGGAGGGCGGTGGCGGGACCGGCCTATGATCCTTTTGAGCCAAACAGCCGCGGTGACGCCGTGAAGATCTTCGCCATCTCCGGCAGCCTGCGCGCCGGCTCGACCAACACCGCCCTGCTGCAGGCTATGGCCGCCTTGGCGCCGGCCGGGGTCGAGGTGTCGCTCTATGGCGGCTTGGCCGATCTGCCGCATTTCAATCCCGACCTGGACCCAGAATCCATTCCGGCGGTGATCGACTTCCGGGCCAGGCTGGCGGCGGCCGACGCTGTGCTGATCTCCAGCCCGGAATACGCCCATGGCGTCGCGGGGGTGATGAAGAACGCGCTCGACTGGGTGGTGGCGACCGGGGAGTTCGTCGACAAGCCGGTGGCGCTGATCAACGCCTCGCCGCGCGCGCATCACGCCCAGGAGGCGCTGACCGAGACGCTGGTGGTGATGACCGCGCGGATGGTGCCCGAGGCCTCGATCGCGGTGCCGCTGCTCGGCCGCAAGCTCGCCGAGGGCGGCATGCTGGCCGATGCCGAGATCGCCGGTGCACTGAGTGGCGCAATCGCGGCCTTCGTCCGGGTAATCGAGACCGGGGCGGGGAGCTAAACCGCGGTATCACCGGTCCTCGCGTGTGTGCCACAGGCGCAGGATATGGATCCCGTCGGCATCGATCTCGTAGCGGATTTCATAGCGGCCGACGATGATCCGGCGAACTTCGCGCGGTGCGAACTCGTCGAGCTTCACCCCGATGCGAGGCTGCTGCGGAAGGCGACCCACGGCGTGGGCGAGCGCACGGACAGTCTCCGTGGCTGCCCGGGCATTCACGGGCGCCAGGAATTCGTGCAGCCGGACGAGGTCGGAGGTTGCCTTCCGGGTCCAGCTCAGCCGCATCATCGCGGCGCGGGCAGCGGGGTGTCCGTCTCCAGGCTGTCGGCCCAGGCCTGAATGGCCTGATGGTCGATCAGGTGGCCAGCATCGACATCGGCGAGAGCCTCGAGCGTCAGCCGCCTCCGCTCCTCCTCCTGCTCGACCCAGGCGGTCAGCGCTTGTTTCACGACCCAGCCACGCGACCGCTCCAGCCGGGTCGCCAACTCGTCCACCTTATCGGCCAGGGGCCGAGGGACATGGGCGGTGAGCACCTTAGTGTCCATCGGTTGTCGTCTCCTTCAATCATTCTGAATCATGCTGATTCAGAATGATTGGGTCAACCGTCAGGCCGTCTGCTCCTTGGTCTTGAGGAAGCGCAGCGCCGGGTTCTCCTTGGTCACCGTGTCGAGGTGCCAGGCGTTGCGGGCCAGAAAGACCGGAGAGCCGTCATGGTCTTCGGCCATGGCGCTGCGCAGCCCGTCCTGGAACGACTTCAGGGCGATCGCATCGTCCGACTCGACCCAGCGCGCGGTGTAGTAGGGCGCCGGCTCGAAATGCACCGGGATGCCGTATTCGGTGCGGATGCGGTCGGCCAGCACCTCGAACTGCAGCGCGCCGACCACGCCGACGATCCAGTTGGCGTCGAGCAGCGGCTTGAACACCCGGGCCGCGCCCTCCTCGGCCAGCTGCTCCAGCGCCCGGCCGAGATGCTTGGCCTTCATCGGGTCGTCCGGCCGCACCCGCTGCAGCAGCTCCGGCGCGAAGCTGGGGATGCCGGTGAAGCGCAGATCCTCGCCCTCGGTCAGCGCGTCGCCGATGCGCAGGTTGCCGTGGTTGGGGATGCCGACGATGTCGCCGGCCCAGGCCTCCTCCGCCAGCTCGCGGTCCTGGGCCAGGAACAGCACCGGGTTGTGCATGTTCATCAGCTTGCCGGAGCGGACATGCTTCAGCTTCATGCCGCGCTTGAAATGGCCGGAGGCGAGGCGGACGAAGGCGATGCGGTCGCGATGCTTCGGATCCATGTTGGCCTGGATCTTGAACACGAAGGCCGAGACGTTGTCCTCCGCCGGGTCCACCGTGCGGCCCGCCGTCGGCTGCGGCCGGGGCGAGGGGGCGAGCGCGCCGATCCCGTCCAGCAGCTCGCGCACGCCGAAATTGTTGACCGCGGAGCCGAAGAACACCGGCGTCTGATGGCCCTCGCGGAACATCTCCAGGTCGAATTCCGGGCATAGGGCGCGCGCCATCTCCACCTGCTCGCGCAGCGTCGCCACGGCGTCGGCCGGCAGCAGCGCGTCGAGCTTCGGGTCGTCCAGGCCGGTGCAGGTCTCGCCGAGCTCCGGCAGGGCGCCCTTGGCGCCCTTGGCCATCAGCACCAGCCGGTCGTGGAACAGGTCGTAGCAGCCCAGGAAGCCGCGGCCGCTGCCGATCGGCCAGGTCGCCGGGGTGACATGCAGCTGCAGCTCCTGCTCGATCTGGTCGAGCAGGTCGAAGGGATCGCGGCTCTCGCGGTCCATCTTGTTGATGAAGGTCGTGATCGGCACGTTCCGCATGCGGCAGACCTCGAACAGCTTGCGGGTCTGCTCCTCGATGCCCTTGGCCGCGTCGATCACCATCACCGCGCTGTCGACCGCCGTCAGGGTCCTGTAGGTGTCCTCCGAGAAATCCTCGTGGCCCGGCGTGTCCAGCAGGTTGAAGGTGTGGTTGTCGTAGTCATAGGTCATCACCGAGGCGGTGACCGAGATGCCGCGCTCGCGCTCCACCTTCATCCAGTCCGACCGGGCCCGGCGCTGGTCGCCGCGGGCCTTGACCGCGCCCGCCATCTGGATGGCCCCGCCGAACAGCAGCAGCTTTTCGGTCAGGGTGGTCTTGCCGGCGTCGGGGTGAGCGATGATCGCGAAGGTGCGGCGGCGCTCGATCGGGTCGATGTTCGAAGGCATGGTCGTGACAATGACATTCGTAAGTGTCATTGCCGGGCCTGACCCGGCAATCCAGAGGATGTCGACAACTTCTGGATGCCCGGGTCAAGCCCGGGCATGACAGGGAGGGAGAAAGGGCGAACCGCTGGGTCAGCGAACCGCTACATCAGCCCGTCCCGCCGCAGCAGCGCGTCCGGGTCCGGCTCGCGGCCGCGGAAGCGCTTGTACAGCTCCATCGGGTGCTCGGTGCCGCCGCGCTCGAGGACGTTCTCCTTGAAGCTGCGCGCGGTCTCCGGGTCGAACAGGCCCTTCTCACGGAACAGCTCGAAGGCGTCGGCGTCCAGCACCTCCGCCCATTTGTAGCTGTAGTAGCCGGCGGCATAGCCGCCGCCGAAGATGTGGCTGAAGCCGGAGGAGGTGTTGGCCTCCGGCACCGGCGGCAGCACCTGGGTGCGGGCCATGGCGCTGCGCTCGAACTCCGGCACCGAGCCGATCACGGTCGGGTCGCCGTCGTGCCAGGCCATGTCGAGCAGGGCGAAGGCGGTCTGGCGCAGCGACTGCCAGCCGGCCATGAAGCGGGCGCTGTCGCGGATCTTCTGCACCAGGTCGGCCGGCAGGCTCTCGCCGGTGCGGTAGTGCTTGGCGAACAGGTCCAGCCCGTCCTTCTCCTGCACCCAGTTCTCGAAGATCTGCGACGGCAGCTCGACGAAGTCCCAATACACGTTGGTGCCGCCGAGCGAGCGGTAGGTGCAGCGCGACAGCAAGCCGTGCAGGGCGTGGCCCATCTCGTGGAAGAAGGTCCGCACCTCGTCGTAGGACAGCAGCGAGGGGCGGTCCGCCGTCGGTTTGGTGAAGTTGCAGACAATGGCGACATGCGGCCGCTTGATGCCGTCGGCATACAGGCCCTGGTCGCGATAGGTGGTCATCCAGGCGCCGTTGCGCTTCGAGGCGCGCGGGAAGAAGTCGGCGTAGAACAGGCCGACATAGCGGTCCTCGGCCTCGTCATAGACCTCATAGGCCTTCACGTCCGGATGCCAGACCGGATAGGCGTCGGACGGGCGGAACACCAGGCCGTACAGCCGCCGGCAGTGTTCGAACACGCCGTCGATCACCTGGCTCAGCGGGAAATACGGGCGCAGCGCCTCCTCGTCGAAGTCGAAGCGGTGCTGCTTCAGCTTCTCGGAATAATAGCCGACGTCCCAGGGCTGCAGCGGCGACGGCCCACCCAGGGTCGTGGCATGGGCCTGGATGTCGGCCAGGTCGCGCTCCGCCGCCGGCTTCGAGGCGGCCAGCAGCCGGTCAAGGAAGGCGTGCACTGAGGCCGGCGTCTCCGCCATCCGCTTCTCCAGCACGAAGGCGGCATGGGTCGGATAGCCCAGCAGCTTGGCGCGCTGGAAGCGCAAAGCCGCGATCTCCTTGACCAGCGGCTGGTTGTCGAACTCGCCGCCGAAGGCGCGGGCGTTGAAGGCGCGCCACAGCCGCTCGCGCAGCTCGCGGCCGTCGGCATAGGTCATGAACGGGACATAGCTCGGCGCGTCGAGCGTGAACACCCAGGCTTCGGCCCGGCCGCGCTCCTCCGCCGCCAGCTTGGCGGCCTTGACCGCGCCCTCGGGCAGGCCGGCGAGGTCGGCCTCGTCCTCGATCCACAGCGTGAAGGCGTTGGTCGCCTTCAGGACGTTGTGCTGGAAGTCGGGGGTCAGCTTGGCCAGCCGCTCGTCGATCGACCGCAGCTCGCCCTTCTCATTGTCCGACAGCAGGGCGCCGTTGCGGACGAAGCCGCTATAGGTGTCGTCCAGCAGCCGCGCCTTCTCGCCCTTGAGATCGAGCGTCTGCCGCTTGTCCCACACCGCCTTGACCCTGGCGAAGACCCGCGGGTCGAGCGACACGTCGGAGGAGAAGTTGGCGCTCTTCGCGCCGAAATCGGCGGCCAGCGCCTGCAGCTCGTCCGAGGTCTTGGCCGAGAGCTGGTTGTAGAACACCGAGGAGACGCGGTCGACCTCCTGGCCGGCCTGCTCCAGCGCCACGATGGTGTTCTCGAAATCCGCTGCCGGGTTGGCCAGGATCCCCTCGATCCGGCCCTTGGCCTCGGCGATCGCATGGTCCAGCGCCGGCAGATAGTGCTCGACCTGAATGCGGTCGAACGGCACCGCCTGGTCCTGCAGCGGCGAGGGCACGATCAGCGGATTGTCGGAAGATTGCGAGTCCATGCGGCCGGTGGTGTCCATTGGCTAGCGGGCGGGGGAGGGCGGCAGGGCCCCGGTGTCTCAGAGGACCTTGCCCTCGAAAGGGTGGCGGCCCTCGCGGTCCTCGATCTCGACCACCCACAGGTCGGGATCGCGCTGGACCGCACGGGCAATATAGGCATCGGCCTCGGCCTCTGCCAGGAGCTCGCCGCCCTTGGCCGGCAGCCATGCGAGGGCGCCGTCCAGGTCACGCGACTGGCTCAGCACCCGGCAGCCCGGGGCGCCCAGGTTGAGCTTCAGGATCAGCAGCCCGGCCCGCGGGTCGCCCTTGCGGACGACATAGGTGGATATGGCCTGCTGCCCCAGCTGCCGCAGATGGGCCTGGACCCAGAGCTCGGTCGGAAGACGATCAGTCGACATGGGGCAGGGTATAGCAGAGACGGGCGTGGATTGGGCGTGGGACCGACCGTGCCATCCCGCAACTGTCATCGCCGGGCTTGACCCGGCGATCCAGGGGCCGCCCGGAGCGGCATCGAGATCTCCTGGATGCCCGGGTCAAGCCCGGGCATGACAGTTTGAGGGAGCGGCTGAAGGCCGATACGTCCGCGGCCAGGCTCTACTTGAACAGCCCCAGATCCACCGAATTCGCCATCGCCTCATAGCCGGCGGCGTTCGGGTGCAGGTGGTCGCCGACATCGAACTCCGCCTTCACCTTCGACGGCTGGGCCGGGTCGCGCACCACGGAATCGAAGTCGACCACCGCGTCGCAGCCTTTGCCGGTGCGGATCCACTGGTTCACCGCCTGGCGCTTGGTCTCGCCCTCGGCGTTGTAGTAGCCGGCGAAGACCGTGCCTTCATAGGGCGTCAGCGTGGCGCAATAGGCCTTCAGCCCGGCGCCATGGGCACGGGTCACCAGCTGGCGCAGCCCGCCGATGATCTCGTCGGCCGACACCGCCTGCTCGGGCAGGCCGGCCGAGCCGGAATGGCCGATGTCGTTGATCCCCTCCATGATCACCACCCAGCGCACGCCGGGCACCGACAGCACGTCGCGGTCGAAGCGCGACAGCGCGCTGGGGCCGAACAGCTGTTCCGGCAGGTCATGCAGGATGCGGTTGCCGCTGATGCCGGAATTGACCACGCCGACCGCAGGCCCGCCGGCTTTTGCCAGCCGCTCCGCCAGGATGTCCGGCCAGCGCCGGTTGGCGTTGTCGCCGGAGCCGTAGCCGTCGGTGATCGAATCGCCGAGCGTCACCACCGTGCCGCCCGCCGCCGCCACCTCCACCCGCGACAGCAGGATGCGCATGGTCGATTCGGTCGCGTCCGGCAGGGTCGGCGCCGTTGTGCTGTCGCCGGCGATCGAGACCCAGGCGGTCTGCACCCCGAGCGGATGCACCACCGACGGGCCGGTCCAGCGCGACACGAACAGGCTGATCGACAGGCTGTCGAGCGGCGAGACCGTGAGGTCGATCGGATCGGAAATCGCGGGCGCGCCGGGCGGCACGGTGATCGAGGTCGCGCCGCCGAAGGTCAAAGGCTTGCTGCTGGCCGGGTCGATCGACCCCCGGGCGTTGCCGGGCCGGGCGATGGTGGCGGCGCCGATCACCACCGGCTGGGTGCCGGTCTCGTTGGTGAAGCGCACCCGGACCTTGCTGCCGCCGGCGCTGATCCGCACCAGCTGGCGGATGGTGGCATTGTTCAGCTCCGGCCCGACCGGAAAGGCCGGGCTGGCGCCCCAGCTGCCGATCCAGCTGTCCTGCGCCGAAGCAGGCCCTGCCAGGCCTGCGAGGCCCGCCAGCAGCACGGCGGCGGCCAGCCAGGACCGGCCGATTGCGTTGCATCGGATCATTCGGCTTTTCCTCCCGCTGCGGCCGCCAAGGGATTCGGCGGCCCGCCGGACCGTGCCGGCGATGGAGTATGAGGAACGAAAGCCTGCCGGGGCAACGCCGGGCGGAGATGAAAGCGGGCGTGGAGAGTCTCCACGCCCGGCGATCACTCCCCCCGGATCTTTGGCGTCAGCGGAAGCGCCGCAGCGCCGCCACCTGGTGCGAGGCGTCCTCGCCGTCGGCCAGCTTCTCCAGCAGGCCATACAGGCGGTCCATCTCCTGCCGGGTCAGCGGCGTGGTGCCCATCGGCCCGGTATAGGTCTCGCGCCGCCGGTCGACCGGCAGGTTCATCGATTTCCAGCAGGCGATCGCACCGGTGGCCGAATCACGGGCCAGGAAGTTGCAGCCGCTGCGGAAGTAGTCCGTCTCCCAGGGATCGAGCGGCTGTTCCAGACGCTCAAGGTAGCGGCGGGCCCAGTCGGTGGTCATCCGGGCAGGCGGAGGCTGTTCGATAGTGCGCATGATCAATCCCCGAACTGATCGAAGGTTTCGGTCGATATCCCGGGGACGGTAGATCCTTGCGCGTTAATGGATCGTGATTGAGCCGATCACGGTCCTATCAGATCGTGACCACGATCTTTCCGATCTGCTGGTTGGATTCGAGGTAGCGGGTCGCCTCGACGATCTGGTCGAGCGCGAAAACCCGGTCGATCAGCGGCTTCAACGACCCGTCGGTCAGCCCCTCGACGATGAAGCGCTTGGCGCGGTCCAGCTTGGCCGGGTCGCGGACGATCTCCTTGTACTGGTAGCCCTTGAAGGTCAGCCCCTTGACCAGGGCCGGGAACAGCGGGAAGGGCGTCGGCTCCGGGCTCAGCGCGCCGTATTCGATCAGGATGCCGCCCTGGCCCAGCGCCTCGGCCAGCGCGTCGAAAGACGGGCCGGCGACCGGGTCGAACACCGCCCGCACCCCGGCGCCGCCGGTGATCGCCTTGGCCCGGGCCGCGAGGTCCTCTTCCTCGGTGACGATGACATGGGCGGCGCCCGCATCGCGCAGTGCCGCGGCTTTGGCGGCGGTGCGGGTGGCGGCGATCGACGTCGCGCCGACCCGATTGGCGATCTGGATCGCAGCCAGGCCGACGCTGCTGGAGGCGGCGGTGATCAGCACCGAATCGCCTCTACCGAGCCCGGCGATCTCGATCAGCGCGCCGTAGGCGGTGACGTATTGCATCCAGACCGCTGCCGCCTCGGTCCAGGACAGGTTGGCCGGATGCTTGATCGTCGCCTCGGCCGGGACATTGGCGACCTCGCCATAGGTGCCCCAGCGGGTGATCGACAGCGGCGGCACGATGCTGACCGCGTCGCCGACGGCGAAGCCGGTGACGCCGGCGCCCAGCGCCTCGATCACGCCCGCGGCCTCGTAGCCCAGCCGGGCCGGAAAGTCCGGCGATTCCGGGTAGTAGCCGATGCGGAACATCGATTCGGCGCGGTTCAGGCCCAGCGCCTTGACCCGCAGGCGGATCTCGCCGGGGGCGGGTGGCGGAACCTCGACCTCTTCGATGCGAAGGACCTCGGGGCCGCCGAGCTCGTGGATGCGGACGATGCGGGCCATGTCGGGCTCCTGTGAACGGGACGCCCTATCGATATGATTGTTACCGAGATCGTGATAAATATCGGGTTCGTCGCGACACTCGGAACCATGGGTTTCCAATCATGGATCGGCTCACCAGCATGGCGGTGTTCGTCCGCGCGGTCGAAGCCGGCTCCTTCGCCGCCGCGGCCGAGGTGCTCGGCCTGTCCGCGCCGATGGTCGGCAAGCACATCCGCTTCCTCGAGGATCGCCTCGGCGCCCGGCTGCTGGCCCGCACCACGCGGCGGCAGAGCCTGACCGAGGTCGGCCGCGCCTTCTACGAGAGCTGCCGCAACGTGCTGGCCGAGGCCGAGGCGGCGGAGGCGCTGGCCCAGGATCTGCGCGCCGTGCCGCGCGGCCGGCTGCGGGTCAACGCACCGGTCGCCTTCGGCGCGCATGAGCTGATGCCGATGGTGGCGCGCTACCTGCGGGCGAATCCGGAGGTCAGCATCGAGGTGACGCTGAGCGACCGCATCGTCGATCTGGTGGAAGAGGGATACGAGGCGGTGATCCGGATCGCGCCGCTGCCCGATTCCAGCCTGATCGCCCGCCGGCTGCGGCCGTACCGCCTGGTTGCCTGCGCCGCGCCCACCTATCTCGCCGAACGCGGCGCGCCGGCGCGGCCGGAGGATCTGGGGAGCCATGAGTGCCTCGGCTTCGCCCATTGGGAGCCGCGCGGCCTGCTGCAGTTCACCGGCCCCGACGGGGTCTTGCATTCGGTTCCTGTCGGCGGGCGGTTCTCGGTCAACAGCGGCCAGGCGCTGCGCAGCGCGGCACTGGAAGGCCTCGGCATCATCCTGCAGCCGGAGGGTTTGCTGCGCGACGACATCGCCGCCGGGCGGCTGGTGCGGGTGCTGCCGGGCTACGACCCGCCCTCACGGCCGATGCACATCCTGTTCGCCCCCGACCGCCGCCCGACCCCGAAGCTGCGCAGCTTCATCGACGCGGTGGTCGAGGCCTTCGGGTAGGTCGTTCAAGTGAATGCGCGGTCCTCTGCAGCCCAAACCTGTCATGCCCGGGCTTGACCCGGGCATCCAGGAAATGTCGAGGCAGCTCTGGGTGGCCCCTGGATCGCCGGGTCAAGCCCGGCGATGACAAAGGGGGACGGAGCCAGGGCTCACGAGAACCGCGGAACCCGGACGTTCGGCAACGGCCGGTATCCCACCGGCCGCTCCGGCCAGTCCGGGAGCCGGTCGAGCAGGGCGTCGAGACCGGCCACGGCGATCGCGGCGGCGATGGCGTCGCCCGGGCAGGCGTGGCGGCCGTGGCCGAAGGTCAGCAGGCGCCGGTCGGGCCGGGCGGGATCGAAGCGGTCCGGGTCGGGATTCAGTGCAGGGTCGCGGTTGGCCGCGGCGATGACGACCAGGATCGCGTCGCCCGCGCGCAAAGACTGGCCGGCGATCACCGTTTCCTCGGCGACGAACCGGCGGGTGTTCTGGGCCGGCGGGTCACAGCGTAACACCTCCTGCATCAGCCCGGGCAAGGATGCGCGGTCGGCTGCTGCCGCGCGGCGCAGCTCCGGCCGGGCGCCCAGGGCGGCGACGGCGTTGCCGAGCAGCCCGGCGCCGGCGTCATGGGCCTGGAACAGGAAGCCGACGGCGTTGGCCGTGACCACGGCGGGATCGATGCCGCCCTCGCGATCCGCTGCATCGTGCAGCCGTCGAGCCAAGCCGCCTCCGGCAGAATCGATCAGCGCCTCGGTCAGGTCGACCATCGCCGTCGCTGCTTCGTGGCCACGCCCGATGGCCTCGGCCGTGGCGCCGGGGGTGATGGCGGCGACCACGTCACGCATCCGGCCGGCGACCTCGGGCAGCCGGTCGAAGCCCAGCAGCGCGCCGACGACATGCATCGGCAGGGCGAACAGGAAGGCGTCGAGCCCGGCGCGATCGGCCGCCAGGCTGGCCGACCAGCGCCGCGCCTCGGCCATGACGGTCTCGGCCGGGACATCCAGCGCCGACGCCACCGCCCGCTTGGCCCGGGCCTGGGCGTCGCCATCGGTCATCCGCACCAGCCGGCCGAACAGGTCACCGACGGCGCCGCCCCGCAGTGGCGGCGGTACCGGCTCGGCCGGCGGGCGGACCCGGCAGGCGGGGCTGGACAGCACCGCCATGGCGGTCTCGGCACCGGCCGCGACCCACAGGCCCAGCGCCTCGTCACGGTGGAAGGGCCGCTGCCGCAGCGTCGCGTAGTAAGGGTACGGATCGGGATGGGTGACGGCGGCGACGGGATCGGTTGGCTGCATGATCGGCCTCGGCTGTCGGCGACGCAGCCATCATAGCGGCAGAAGGGCGGAGGCGGGCCGGGCGATGCTTCGGCATCGGTCGAAGCATGGCCGCGCGGCCGCCTGGACACCGCCGGCCGCTCCGATATCGTTCCGGCAGGATCGATGGTGGAGGGAATCGGATGCGGCGGGCGTGGCAGACGGGGATGATCGCGCTGGCCCGGTCTCCGAAAATCAAGCGCTGGGCGCAGGAAAAGGGACTCGCCGCCGGCTTGGTCGGGCGCTATGTCGCCGGGCCGGATGCGGAGGCCGGGATTGCCCGCGCCAAGTCCCTGCTCGGCCAGGGCATCCGCAGTTCGCTGTTCTATCTCGGCGAATATGTCGACCGGCCGGAGTTGGTGGCCGAGAACGTCGCCCAGGAGCGGAAGGTCGCCGATCTGCTGGGCCGGGCGGGGATCGAGGTTCATGTCTCGGTCGATCCGACCCAGATTGGCCACAGCCTCGACCCGGCGCTGGCACGCCGCAACGGCCTGGCGGTGGCCGAGGCGATCGCCGCCGTACCGGGCGACGCGCCGCGGCTGATGATGATCGACATGGAGGACCGAACGGTGGTCGATCCGGCCATCGCGCTGCACGACGCGTTGACGGCCGCCGGCCTGCCGGTCGGCATCACGCTGCAGGCGTATCTGCGCCGGACCGAGGTGGATCTGCGGGAGCGGATCCGCCAGGGCGCCGCGGTGCGGCTGGTCAAGGGCGCCTTCGCCGCCGGCCGCGAGCACGCCTTCGTGTCGCAGGACGAGATCAAGGCGAATCACCGCCGCCTGATCGGCCTGATGCTGTCGCGCGAGGCCCGGGAGGCCGGCTTTCGTCCGGTGATCGCCACCCATGACGACCGGCTGCAGGACCATGCGGTGGCGCAGGCCGAGGCTGCGGGCTGGTCTCGCGGCGAGTACGAGTTCGAGATGCTGTACGGCGTCCGCAGCGCCCTGGCCGAGCGGCGCGTGCGGGAGGGCCACCGGGTCCGAGTCTACCTGCCGTTCGGCCGCGACTGGTGGCCCTATGCCATCCGCCGGATCGGCGAGAATCCGCGCAACGCCTGGCTGCTGGCGCGGTCGCTGATCGGCGGGTGAGGGGGCCTACTCGGCCCCCTCGACCGCGATCCCGCCGGTGCGACCGCGCGGCTCGCGGATGAAGACCAGCGAGGCCACGGCGCCGAGCACGGCCAGGCCGCCGGCCAGCACGAAGGCGCTGGTGTAGACGCCGCCGGTCGCCTGGATGATGAAGCCGGTCACCGCCGGCCCGATGATGCCGGCGAGATTGGCCAGGAAGTGGATGAAGCCGCCGACGCCGCCGACATTCTCGCCGCGCACCGCGTCCTGGATCACCGCCCAGTAGATCGAGCCGGTCAGGTACAGGCCGAAGATCGACACCGACATCAGCGCCACCGCGCTGCTGACATCGGCCACCTCGCCGGCCAGGGCGACGCCCACGGCGGCGACGCCGAGCCCGCCGATCAGCACCAGCTTGCGCGACAGCAGCGCCCGGCCGGTCAGCCGGAAGATGCGGTCGGAGACGAAGCCGCCCAGCGCCAGGCCCAGGAAGCCGAGCAGCCAGGGGATCACCGTGGCCAGGCTCATATCCTTGATGCTGAGCTTGTGCACCTCGGTCAGGTAGCTCGGGAACCAGGTCAGGAAGAAGAACAGCACGTAGTTGTAGGTGAAGAAGGCGAAGGCGGTGGCCAGCACGATCGGCTGCCGCAGGTAATAGCCCAGGCCGTGGGCCGGCAGCCGGGCAGCGGCGTCGATCTCGGCCTGACCCTCCTCGATCAGCCGGCGCTCGGCGTCGCTGATCCGCGGATGCTGGGCCGGCCGGTCGGTCGACATCCGCACCCAGAACACCAGCCAGACGAAGCCCAGCAGCATGATGATGACGAAGGCCAGGCGCCAGCCGAAGGCCAGCGCCAGGTAGCCGACGATCGGGCCGGCCACGGCGCCGCCCAGCGGTGTGCCGGAATTGACGATGCCGATCGCCGTCGCCGCCTCGCGCCGTGGGAACCAGTTGCTGACGGTCTTGCTCATGGTCGAGCTCAGCGGCCCTTCGCCGACGCCGAACAGCACGCGCAGCACGATCATCGAGACGAAGCCGGTGGCCGCAGCGGTCAAGCCGCAGAACAGCGACCACATGCCCATGGCGCCGGTGAACACCGCCTTCGGCCCGATCCGGTCGGACAGCCAGCCGCCGATGAAGTTGAACACGGCGTAGCCGGCGAAGAAGCTGCTGAAGATCACGCCCATCTGGGCGTGGTCGAGGCCGAGGTCCTGCTGGATCAGCGGTGCCGCGATCGACAGCGCCGAGCGGTCGAGATAGTTGATCATGCCGGCGATGAACAGCAGGCCGACGATCAGCCAGCGAACGCTTTTGAACATGGGTTTCCTTCCGCGTGCGGGGCGGTGACGGCTCACACCCGGCGAGCCTATGAAGGGATCGTCATTGCGACCCCGGCCTTGAGCCGGGGGAAGCAATCCAGGGCCGCTCGAGCGGAAGCATGGATTGCTTCGTCGGCTTCGCCTCCTCGCAATGACGGCTCTCTTCGATATCAAAGATCCAGGAGGTGGACCTTCATCGACTGGTTGCGGTCGAGCGCGACCTGGAAGGCCTGGTCCGCGTCGCGGATCGGGAAGCGGTGGGTCATCAAGGGCCTCAGGTCGATCCGCTTGCCGGCGATCATCTCGACCGCCAGCGCGTATTCCTCGGCGAAACGGAAGGAGCCGCGATATTCCAGTTCCTTCGACATCACCAGGTTGGCCGAGACCGGCGACTGGCCGGCGGGCATGTTGCCGAGCTGGACCACCCGGCCGCGGGCGCGGGCGGCGCGCAGCGCGGTGTCCAGCCCGGCCGGGGCGCCCGAGGCCTCGATCGTCACGCCGAAGCGGCCGCGGTTCCGGCTCCACGCCGCGATGCGGTCCTCGTCGCGGCCGTCGACCGCCTCGTCGGCGCCGAGGCCCAGCGCCGTCTCGCGCGCCTTCTCGGCCAGGTCGACCACGGTGATGCGGCGGGCGCCGGCCTGGCGCGCCACCAGCAGCACCAGCGCGCCGATCGGGCCGCAGCCGACGATCAGCACCTCCTCGCCCAAGAGCGGCCCGGCACGGCGGACGGCGTGCAGCGACACCGCCAGCGGCTCGGCCATCGAGGCTTCGGCGAAGCTGACATGCTCCGGCACCGGCACGCATTGCCGCGCCRGCACGACCAGGTATTCGCGGAAGGCGCCCTGCATGTGCGGGAAGATCGAGGCGCTGCCCAGGAACCGCATGTTCAGGCACTGGTTCTCCAGCCCGGCCATGCAGTAGTCGCAGCGGCCGCAGGACCGGCTGGGGTTGACCGCGACCGGCTGGCCGATGGCCAAGCCCTCGACGTCGGGCGCCACCTCCGCCACCTCCCCGGCCATCTCATGGCCCAGGATCAGCGGCTCGCGCAGGTGGAAGTCGCCGGTCTTGCCCTTGGAATAGTAGGCCAGGTCGGAGCCGCAGATGCCGCCGGCGCGGAACCGCACCTTGACCTCGCCGGCGGCGAGCGGCGGCGGCTCGCGGTCCTCGATCCGCAGATCCTTCGCTTGGTGCAGCACGGCGGCGAACATGGCGATCTCCTGAAGCGATGATGCCGAAGGGGGCGTTCTACCAGTTGGTCAGTGTGCCGTCTTCCAGCCGCGCCACCGGCAGGTAGGCAGGGTCGTAGGGGAAGCGGGCTGCCAGCTTTTCGTCGATGTCGACGCCGTGGCCGGGCGCCTCGCCGGGATGCATGTAGCCGTCGGTGAAGGACCAGGCGTGCGGGAAGACTTCCAGCGCCGGCTCGGGGTAGCCCATATATTCCTGGACGCCGAAATTCGGCACCCACAGGTCGAAATGCAGGGCGGCGCCCATGCACACCGGTGACAGGTCGGACGGGCCGTGGCAGCCGGTGCGGACATGGTGCAGGGCGGCGAAATCGGCGATCCGGCGCAGATGGGTGATGCCGCCGGCATGGGTCAGCGTCGCCCGGATATAGTCGATCAGCTGCTCCTCGATCAGCAGCTTGCAGTCCCAGATGCTGTTGAACACCTCGCCGACCGCGATCGGGGTGGTGGTGTGCTGCCGGATCAGCCGGTAGGCCTCCTGGTTCTCGGCCGCGACCGGATCCTCCAGCCAGAACAGGGCGTAGGGCTCGACCGCCTTGCCCAGCCGCGCCGCCTCGATCGGGGTCAGCCGGTGGTGCACGTCGTGCAGCAGATGGTCGTCGAAGCCGTATTTCGCGCGTACCGCCTCGAACAGCTTGGGCACGTAATTCAGGTACTTCTCGGTCGACCAGCCCTGCTCCTCGGGCCAGCCCTTGGTCGCCGGCTCATACGAATCGCCGCCCTTGCTGACGCCGTAGACCGAGGCCATGCCGGGCACGCCGCACTGCACGCGGATCGCCTTGTAGCCCTTCTCCTGATAGGCGGCGTAGCGGTCCAGCGTCTCCGGGATGTCGCGGCCAGTACAATGGCTGTAGACCATCACGCCGTCGCGCGAGGCGCCGCCCAGCAGCTGGTACAGCGGCAGCCCGGCGACCTTGSCCTTGATGTCCCACAGCGCCATGTCGACGGCGGCGATCGCGCTCATCGTCACCGGGCCGCGGCGCCAATAGGCGCCCTTGTACAGGTACTGCCAGATGTCCTCGATGCGGTGCGGGTCGCGCCCGACCAGCAGCGGACAGACATGGTCGCGGAGATAGCTGGCCACCGCCAGCTCGCGCCCGTTCAGCGTGGCGTCGCCGATGCCAGTGACGCCGTCGTCGGTGACCAGCTTCAGCGTGACGAAGTTGCGCCCGGGGCAGGTGACGATGACATCGGCGCGGACGATCTTCATGGCGCGTTCTCTCCCGGCTGGCTTGTCCGTTGCCGCTTTTGCGCGGCAGGAAGCGGCTCGATCCATAGCGCAACTTTAATCACCATACAAGTATGGCGAAACATGATGGCCATGCGCTACCGCACCGGGCAATCCCCTGTATGCTGGGACCAGAACGAGCCGGAACGGGAGGGCGCATGGCCGGACGACGCAGGGCGGACGAGCCCAGGACATTGCCGGGGCGCATCTCCCTGGGCGGCGAGGGGCCGATCGGCCGGCAGGTCTATGAGGGGCTGCGCCAGGCGATCATCACCGGCCTGCTGCCGCCCGGCACCGCGCTGTCCGAGAAGGACGGGTCGGAGATGTTCGGCGTGTCGCGCCAGCCGGTGCGCGAGGCCTTCATCAAGCTGGTCGAGGCCGGGCTGCTGCAGGTGCTGCCCCAGCGCGGCACCCGGGTGCGCAAGATCTCGCGCCGCCAGGTCGAGCAGGGGCGCTTCATCCGCGAGGCGGTGGAGGCGGCGGTGGTGCGCCTAGCCGCCGAGAGCATCGACGACCGGGCCCTGCAGCGGCTGGACCGCAGCCTGGCGGCACAGCACGACGCCGCCCGGCGCCACGATCATGCCGGTTTCCTGGCGCTGGACGAGGGCTTCCATCGCCTGATCATCGAGGCGATCGACTGCCTGCCGGCCTGGAGCACGATCGAGAACATGAAGGCGCAGATGGACCGGGTGCGCTACCTCAGCCTGCCCGACGTCTCGCCGCTGGAGATGCTGATCGCGCAGCATGAGGAGATCGTGGCCGGGCTGCGGGCGCACGACCCCGACGCCGCCGAGGCGGCGATGCGCCGGCACCTGCGCGAGATCCTGTCGTCGCTCGGGCCGATCGCCCAGCGCCGGCCGGAGCTGTTCGAGCTGGATGGCTGAGGGCTGTCAGTGCGTCTCGAACTCGGGCCGCAGCGCGACCAGGGTCTCGGCTACGTTTCTGGCGTCCTCCTTACCCTGGGTGTTGTGTCCCAACCCCATATGTTCGACAGCAATTCCATAGAGATACGAGGCAATGCTCTCGGCTGTCGCTCTCTCATCCATGAGCATGACATAGGCTCTGTCGGCGTATCTGTCATACTCATCGCTCGCCTCGGCAACGTCTCGGACGCCGATCGGATCCCAATCCTGCAGCAGGACCCGGCGAACGCGGGCGCGGTTCTCCCGAGACTGATACTTGTTCCGGCCGTGTGACATGTCATTCCCGAGCGGCTTGGACGGGGCGGGGAGGCCGCGTTCTCTATTCAAAGGTAGTGCCTCAAGAGCAACCCGATCAATTTTAAGCTGTCATGCCCGGGCTTGACCCACGACTGTCCGGTTGGGGAAAAACTACAACTACAACGTGTTTGTTTTGGGTTAAAGTTCTATTTTACTGTCATCCTCGGGCTTGACCCGAGGATCCAGGGGCTTTCACAGCGTTCTCGATGGCCCTGGATTGCCGGGTCAAGCCCGCCAATGACAGCTTAGGTTTAGTACAGCTCCTTGATCCACAATTTCGGAAATTCAACCGGACCGCCATGGAAGGAGACTGCAGATGATCGTCCGTATCTGGCGCGGCACCGCCGCCTTGTCCAACCCGTCGGCCTATCCCGAGCATTTCCGCGGCGCGGTGCTGCCGGCGCTGCGCGGCATCGCCGGGTTCCGCGGCGCCTCGCTGCTGCGCCAGGACCGGCCGGGCGAGATCGAGTTCATGGTGCTGACCCGCTGGGAGTCGATGGACGCGATCCGCGCCTTCGCCGGGGACGATCCGGAGCAGGCGGTGGTCGAGCCGGCCGCCGTCGCCGCGCTGATCCGGTTCGATGGCAGGGTCCACCACTACACGGTTGTCGAGGAGGGGCCGGGTCCAGGATGATCGCGGCCTTCCGAGGAAACAGGAGTATCCGGTGAGCGATCGACAGACCCTCGCCCTGATGCGGATCGTGGCCGAGGCGCTGGCCCGGGCCGGCGGCCGGCTGGCCCTGGCCCATCTGGCCGAGCACCGCGACCTCGCGATCGAGGCCAAGGGCCCGCAGGATTTCGTCACCGCGGTCGACAAGGCGGTGGAGACCCTGATCCGCGGCCGGCTCAAGGAGATCTTCCCGGATCACGCCGTGCTGGGCGAGGAGTTCGGGCTGGACCGCGAGGGCGCTCGCATCGTCTGGGGCCTCGACCCGATCGACGGCACCGCGAATTTCCTGCGCGACCGGCCGGTCTGGTGCGTCTCGATCGGCGCCACCATCGACGGCAAGCCGGCGCTGGGCGTGATCTACGAGCCGGTGCGGGACGAGCTGTACAGCGCCGCGGCCGGGCAGGGCGCCACCCGCAACGGCACGCCGATCGCGGTCAACGCCAAGGCAAAGCCGGACTCGGCGGTGATCGGCGTCGGCTATTCGCCGGGCCGCAAGGTGCCGGAGCATGTCGAGCAGATCGGCCACATCCTGACGCATGGCGCGGAGTACCGGCGGCTCGGCTCATCGGCGATGTCGCTGGCCTATGTCGCCGACGGCCGCTTCGACGGCTATGCCGCCGCCCACACCAATGCCTGGGACGTGATGGCCGGGCTGGTGCTGGTGCAGGAGGCGGGCGGCGTGACCGACGACTTCATCGCGAGCGGGGCGCAGAGCGGCCCGGTCACCGCCGCGGCGCCGGGCGTCGCGGACCTGGCGCGCCAGCTCCGGGCGCTGGCCTGAGCACGTCGCCCAGGCTGTAGCTCGGCGGCGGCGTCCCCGCCGCCAGCCAGGCCGCGATCTCCGTCATCGTCACGAAGCTGCGGCCGGCGCCGGCGGCCCTGAGCCGCTGCGCCAGCTCGGGGTCGGCATGGCCGCCGCCGGTGAAGCCGACCACCTTCATCCCGGCCCGGCGGGCGGCGGTGACGCCGTGGATCGAATCCTCGATCACCAGGCAGTCCGCCGGGTCGGCGCCCATCTGCGAGGCAGCGTAGAGGAAGACGTCCGGCGCCGGCTTGCCGCGCTTCACCTGGCTGGCCGAGAACACATGCGGGTCGACCAGTGGCAGCAGCCCGGCCGTTTCCAGGTTGCGGCGCAGATTGGGCAGGCCGGTGGAGGAGGCGACGCAGGGCGGGTGGCCCAGGCCGGAAGCGGCCGCGATCGCCTCGGCGGCGCCGCGGATGGCGCGCAGCTCGGTAACGAAGCGCCGGGCGCTCTCCGCCCTGATCTCCTCGATGATGCTGTCCTCGACGGTGAAGCCGAGCTCCGCCGCCAGCGTGCTCCAGGCCACGTGATGCGGCGTGCCGCAGAAGCGCCGGGCGATCTCGGCGGGCGCCACGGTGTGGCCCAGCCGGGCCAGCGCCTCGGAATCGATGGCGCAGAAGATCACTTCCGAATCGATCAGAACGCCGTTGCAGTCGAAGATCACCAGCATCGCAGACTCGTGGCAGGAAGGCGCAGGGAATGGCGGGGCGACAACATCATGCCGCTGCGCTATGTGCAAGTCGCAGACGCGGCTACAGGGACGACCATGAGGCCCAGGCGCATCCACATCACCGGCGCGGCCGGCTCCGGCACCACGACGCTGGGCCGGGCGCTGACGGCCGAGACCGGCGCGCTGCACCTGGACACCGATGACGTCTACTGGCTGCCGACCGATCCGCCGTTCCGAGAGAAGCGGCCGATCCCCGACCGGCTGGCGCTGCTGGAGGAGGGGTTCGGCCGGGCGGATCACTGGGTGCTGAGCGGGTCGCTGCTCGGCTGGGGCGACCCGCTGATCCCGCAATTCGACCTGGTGGTCTTCCTCCTCATTCCGCCGGCGCTGCGGATGCAGCGGCTGCGGGACCGCGAGCTCGATCGTTACGGTGCCGAGGCCTTGGCGCCCGGCGGGGCGATGCACGTCACCTACCAGGCCTTCCTCGACTGGGCCGAGGCCTACGACAGCGGCGCGCGGGTCAGCCGCAACCTCCAGGCGCATGAGGCCTGGCTGTCGCGGCTGCCCTGCCCGGTGCTGCGGATCGAGGGCGACACCACCGTCGAGGATCGGGTGCGGCGGGTGCTGGCCGTCCGGGTACGCGAGGGCCAGGCGTGGCGCGGCTGAACCCGGCGGAGGCTTGCGCCGCGCTGCGTAAAGGCGGTCTGAGTCTTCGGCCAGAGGAGATCACGCTCGAGGCGCGCGAGGATCGCTGGCTGGTCCGGCTGCCCGGCGACCGCATGGCGTGGTTTCCGGCGAATGCGCGGGGCGGGGTCCGGTTGGCGGCGGACCGCCGGCTGCTCCGGCTCCTGGCCGAGCGCTGCCGCTTCCGGGTGCCGCGAATTCTTTACGAAGCCGAGAGCGGCTTCGATCTGCGCGCGGCGGTGCCCGGTCTCTGCGATCCCTTCGCCCTGTATGGGCGCATTGCCAATGATCCTGCCGTCGCCAGACGACTGGGACACGCCCTGGGATTGATCCTGGCGGAGCAGCACAGCCGAATTGCCCGGTCCGACATCGCGGGCTGGCTGCCGGATCGCGTTCCCTGGCCGGAGCCGGTCGGCTGGATCCGCGAGCGCCTCCCAGAGGTCACCGACGATTCCTCGCTTCTGACTCGGATCGGCCGGGTGCTGGACATCCAGGACGCGCTCAATGTTCCCGATGGCGACCGTGTCCTGGTGCATGGCGACCTCGGCGTGCACAACATCGCGGTCGACCCAGCCAAGGCCGATCTGCAGGGCATCTTCGACTATGACGGCGCCGCCTGGGACGACCGCCATCATGATTTCCGGTACCTCGTCTTCGACCATGATCGCGAGGACCTGCTGGAGGCCGCGATCGCAGCCTATGAGCCGGCGATCGACCGCAGCATCGACCGCTGGCGCGTCCGGCTGTACAACGCCGCCAGCGCGATCTGTTATCTGGCCTTTCGCCGGGGCGTCGCCGTCGATGTGCGGCACTGCGGGCGGACGCTGGCCGAGGATCTGGCCTGGGTCCGGAAGGCCGTCGACGCCGTGCTCTGACTGGCCGGATGCGTGACTTGGAGGGAGGATCTATGACCGAAGCTGACACCCGCCTCGACGGTCAGGTGGCCCTGGTCACCGGGGCCAGCCGCGGCATCGGTGCCGCGGCGGCGCGGGCGCTGGCGGCGCGGGGTGCGGCGG
>NZ_JBFRCU010000095.1:0-27447 GCF_052113205.1 Inquilinus sp. YAF38
GAGGACGACGACCTGATCGACCTGCCCTCGCTGCGCCCGGTCGAGGAGCCGCCGCGCCGCCCCGTCGCCCCGATGCCGTCGCCGCAACGCGTCGCCCCCGCCGCGATCGAGCCCGCGCCGCGCCGTCCCGCCACCCCGCCGCCGCGCCAGACCAGCTTCGAGCTGGCGCCGCCCGACACCTATGAGCTGCCGCCGCTCGACCTGCTGACGATGCCGGATCCGACCAAGCGCCCGGCCGTGGCCGACCCGCGGGTGCTGGAGCAGAACGCCGCGGCGCTGGAGCAGGTGCTGAGCGATTTCGGCGTCCGCGGCTCGATCGTGAAGGTCAATCCCGGTCCGGTGGTCACCCTGTACGAGCTGGAGCCGGCGCCCGGCACCAAGTCCAGCCGCGTCATCGGCCTGGCCGACGACATCGCCCGGTCGATGAGCGCCGTGTCGGTCCGCGTCGCCGTGGTGCCCGGCCGCAACGTCATCGGCATCGAGCTGCCGAACCAGAAGCGCGAGATGGTGCTGCTGCGCGAGCTGCTCGGCTCCGACCAGATGGACAAGGCCGGCTCGAAGCTGGGCCTGGTGCTGGGCAAGGACATCGGCGGCGGCCCGATCATCGCCGACCTGGCCCGCATGCCCCATCTGCTGGTGGCCGGTACCACCGGCTCGGGCAAGTCGGTCGCCATCAACACCATGATCCTGTCGCTCTTGTTCCGGCTGCCGCCGGACAAGGTGCGCTTCATCATGGTCGACCCGAAGATGCTGGAACTCTCGATCTACGAGGGCATTCCGCACCTGCTCGCCCCCGTCGTCACCGACCCGAAGAAGTCGGTGGTCGCCCTGAAATGGGCGGTGCGCGAGATGGAGGACCGCTACCGGTCCATGTCCAAGGTCGGCGTCCGCAACATCGAGGGCTACAACCAGCGGCTGCGCGAGGCCAAGGCCAAGGGCGAGGTGCTGACCCGCCGGGTGCAGACCGGTTTCGATCCCGACACCGGCAAGCCGATCTTCGAGGACCAGCCGATCGACCTGACCGAGCTGCCCTACATCGTCATCATCGTCGACGAGATGGCCGACCTGATGCTGGTGGCGGGCAAGGACATCGAGGCGCTGATCCAGCGGCTGGCGCAGATGGCGCGCGCCGCCGGCATCCACCTGATCATGGCGACGCAGCGCCCCTCGGTCGACGTCATCACCGGCACGATCAAGGCCAACTTCCCGACCCGCATCAGCTTCCAGGTCACCTCCAAGATCGACAGCCGCACCATCCTGGGCGAGGGCGGGGCCGAGCAGCTGCTGGGCCAGGGCGACATGCTGTACATGGCCGGCGGCGGCCGCATCACCCGCGTGCACGGCCCCTTCGTCTCCGACGGCGAGGTCGAGGAGACGGTGCGCCACCTCAAGGCCCAGGGCGAGCCGTCCTACAACGACTCGGTGCTGGAGGACCAGGATGACGGCGGCAGCTTCGACGCGCTGGCGCTGGACGGCGAGGGCGGCTCAGGCGACGACCTGTACGACCAGGCGGTGGCGCTGGTGGCGCGCGAGCGCAAGGCGTCGACCAGCTTCATCCAGCGCCACCTGCAGATCGGCTACAACCGCGCGGCGCGGCTGATCGACCGGATGGAGCAGGAGGGCGTGGTCAGCCCGGCCAACCATGTCGGCAAGCGCGAAGTGCTGACCGGGAACCACTGACGTCGTCGAAGCCACGACCGGGCTCTGTCTGCGTCGATCTGAACCGTCCGATTGCCTCTCCCGCTTGCGGGAGAGGTCGGAGACGCGAAGCGGCTCCGGGTGAGGGCTTTTTGTCGAGGCCCGGACAGCCCTCACCCGGTCGTCCTGCGGACGCCCGACCTCTCCCGCCAGGCGGGAGAGGCAATCCGTGCTCGTGACGACGCTCCCGCCGCCTCGCTCGGCCCCGATCGTTACGTGGATTTCATCTTCCGCCCACCAGGGCGTTAGCTCCGGCGACGTAGGGTTCGTTCGTCGGAGCCAAGACGTGGCCTCCCGCCCGCCTCTCCTCCGATCTTCGTTGTCCCCTCGATGGAGATCGTACACATGCGCAGGAGCCTTTTGTTCGCCGTTCTCGCGGTGCCCGCCTTGGCCCTCGCCCCCGCCCTGGCGATGGCGCAGACCCCCGCAGCACCAGCCGCCGACGCGCCGATGAAGCCGATGAAGATGAAGACCCACCATATGGCCGGGACTCATCATCACAAGGCATCGATGCATCGCAGCGCCAGCAGCGAGCAGGACCAGACCCGCAAGCTGAACGAGGAGCAGCTGGGCAAGGCAAAGTAATCGGTTCGGACCGCAACAGGCCCCCGCTTCCACCCCCCCCTTCCGAGGCGAGGTCCGCGGTCCGCGAGGCCCGGCTGCTCAGGCAGCCGGGCCTTTTTTCGTCCGCTGCGGGGCACGATGTCAGGCGTCTTCGCGTTGGCTCTCCTGCGTGTGGGGTGGGTCACCCTTCGCCGTCATTGCGAGCAGGCGAAGCCGACGAAGCAATCCAGAGGCCGGTTCGTGCGCCCCTGGATTGCTTCCCCCGGCTCAAGACCGGGGTCGCAATGACGGTGTTGAGAATTCTGGAGAGATCGCGCTTGCGGGAGAGCCAACACCCCGCAGCCTCATGCCAGGATTCGCTCTCTGCATAGCCAGACGAAGCGCGATAATATGAAATATCGTTCATGAATGCACTTTTCCCGGATCGGTATCGCCGTGCCCGTCGTTAAGGGGTGGATCGGATCACGTGTCGCGGCCGTCTGTGCCTGCGGCCCGATCTTCAGGAATCCCTCGATGGAGAGCTTCATGCGCAGGAGTTTTGTCTTTACCGCCCTCGCCGTGTCGGCACTGGCCGCCGCGCCCGCCCTGGCCCAGACCGGGACCGAGCCGGCGGTGCCCGGAACGGCGCCGTCGGTCGAGGCTCCCGCCGCGAACATGCCGTCGGAATCGACCCAGGGCACCCACCATCGCAAGCACATGCAGTCCTCGAACGCCGAGGACCAGACCCAGACGCCCCGCCGTCACCGCGGCAGCAAGAGCGCGCAGAACGCGGCGGAGCAGGAGCAGACCCGCAATCTCAACCAGCAGCAGCTGAGCGCCGGGGCTTCGCCACAGCAGATGATGCCCGGCCAGGGAGCCCAGCCGATGCGGCCGGGGACGATGGACCAGGCCCCGTCGATGCAGCAGGCTCCGACGGACCAGACCATGCCGTCGGACGAGGCCGCCCCGACCGAGTAATCGCCGCACCATCGGCGACGGAGAGGCCCGGCCGCACCAGCGGCCGGGCCTTTTTCATGCCCGGGACACCGGCTCGGTGCCGGAGGCGACGATCGTGTCGCGGAAGGCGGCGGCCGCCGGGGACAGGGTCCGACCCGCCCGGGTCAGTACCCCGATGTCACGCGTCACCTCGGGCCCCTGCAGCAGCCGCGTGGTCAGGGCCGGGTGGGCCAGCACCGGCAAGGTCAGCACCGGCAGCGCCGTCACCCCGAGCCCGGCCGCCACCAGCGCCCCGGCGGTGGCGAGATGCGACACCTCGAACTCCGGATCCACCGCCACCCCGGCCTGGGCGAAGCCGCGGTCGGTGAGCGGCCGGACGCTGGTGATCCGCGACATGGCGACGAAGGGGTAGCCCGCCAGGTCGGTCCAGGTGACGACGGAGGACCGCGCCAGCGGATGGTCCTGGCGCAGGATGGCGACGAAGCGGTCGGACAGGATCCTCGTGAACTCGATCTTGCCGTCGGGCGCCGGGCGGCCGGCGATGCCGAGATCGGCCTCGCCGCGCAGCACCGCGCCGACCACGCCGTCGAGCAGCGTGTCGATGACGCCGACCGACACGCCCGGATGGCCGCGGCGGAACCGGTCGATCACCGGCGGCAGCAGCCCGGCCGTGACCGAAGGCAGCCCCGCGACCGCGACCCGGCCGCGGGCCGAGCGGAAATAGTCGCCGAGATCGTCGAGCGAAGACCGCAGGTCGCCGATCAGCCGGCCGGCGATGGCGGCGAATTCCCGGCCCTGCGGCGTCGGCTCGACCGTCCGGGTGTTGCGGTCGAAGAGGCGGACGCCCAGCCGCGCCTCGGCCCGCGCCACCGCCCGGCTGACCGCCGGCTGCGACATGCCCAGCGCCTCCGCCGCGCCACGGAAGCTTCGCAGCCGGTCGACCTGCAGGAACACCTCGATCTCGAACAGCGACAGGTTGATGCGCTTCATGCATCAATCGATGACATAAATTCACTTCTCGTTCCATCGCCTGTCTGGCGTCCTGGGGACCGAGCGGTCGCCGACGGAAGGACGGCCGCCGCAACGGGAGGATGCGAATGCTGGCGGCCCTGGGGTTCCTGACCATCGCGGTGTTCCTGGCGCTGATCCTCAGCGGCCGCGTCTCGGTGCTGGTCGCGCTGGTGCTGGTGCCGCTGGCCGGCGGCCTGCTCGGCGGCTTCGGCGCCGGCCTGGGCCCGATGATGCTGGACGGCCTGATCAAGGTCGCGCCGGTCGGCATCATGATCATGTTCGCGGTGCTGTATTTCGGGCTGATGCTCGACACCGGCATCTTCGACCGGCCGGTCAGGTTCCTGCTGTCCCTGGTGCAGGGCGACCCGGTGCGGCTGTGCCTGATCACGGCGCTGCTGACCATGCTGGTCGCGCTGGACGGCGACGGCGCCACCACCTTCCTGATCACGGTCACGGCGCTGCTGCCGGTGCACCGCCGGCTGGGCATGAACCCGCTGGTGCTGCCGGGCATCATCTGCCTGGCGGCCGGCACCATGAACCTGCTGCCCTGGGGCGGTCCGACGGCGCGGGCGATGGCGGTCCTGAAGACCGATGCCTCGGCCCTGTTCAACCCGGTGATCCCGGCGATGGTTGCCGGCCTGGCCTGGGTGTTCATCGCCGCCTGGCTGATCGGCCGTGGCGAGCGCAAGCGGCTGGGCATCGCCCATGGCGTCGACGCGGTCGCGCTGGTCGAGCCGACCAAGGCCGAGCGCGCGGCCCGGCGGCCGCACCTGGCCTGGTTCAACGCCGCTTTGACCATCGCCCTGATCGTGGCCCTGCTGGCCGGGCTGTGGCCGCTGCCGGTGCTGTTCATCACCGCCTTCGCCATCGCCCTGCTGGTCAACTATCCGCGCTGGGAGCAGCAGCGCGAGCGGCTGGTGAAGCACGCCGACAGCGTCGTCACCGTCACCGCCATGATCTTCGCCGCCGGCATCTTCACCGGCATCCTGGGCGGCACCAAGATGATCGGCGCCATGGCCGAGGCGCTGGTGGCCGTCGTGCCCCAGAGCCTGGCGCCCTACCTGTCGCAGATCGTGGCGGTGACCGGCATGCCGCTGAGCCTCGTCTTCACGCCGGACGCCTATTACTACGGCATCCTGCCGGTCTTCGCCGGCACCGCCGCGGCGCTGGGCCAGGACCCGCTGGCGATCGGCCGGGCCGCGATCCTGGGCCAGATGACCACCGGCTTCCCCTTGAGCCCGCTGACCGCCTCGACCTTCATCCTGGTCGGGCTGACCGGAGTGCAACTGGGCGCGCATCAGCGCTTCATCTTCAAATGGGCCTTCGCCTCGACCCTCGTCATGACGGCCGTCGCCTGGGCCACGGGAGCCATCTGAATGCCGGATCGCACGATGCGGATCGGGGCCGGCGCCGGGTTCGCCGGGGACAGGCTGGAGCCGGCGGCCGAGCTGGTGGCGCGCGGCCGGCTGGATGCGCTGGTGTTCGAATGCCTGGCCGAGCGCACCATCGCCTTGGCCCATCGCCGCCGCCGGGCCGACCCCGATTCCGGCTGCGACCCGCTGCTGGAACGCCGGCTGCGCCCGGTTCTGCCGGGCGTCGCCGCCCAGGGTATCCGGGTGCTGACCAATATGGGCGCCGCGGACCCGGTGGGCGCCGGCCGCCGCGCCGCCGCGCTGTGCCGCGAGCTCGGGCTGGCGCTGCGGATCGGGGTGGTGACCGGCGACGACGTGCTGGACCGGATCGACCCGGCGGCCCTCGCGCTCGAGGACGGCCGGCCGCTGGCCGCGCATGGCCCGCTGATCGCCGCCAACGCCTATCTCGGCGCCGACGCGATGCTGCCGGCGTTGGAGGCCGGGGCGCAGCTGGTGATCACCGGCCGGGTCGCCGACCCGTCCCTGTTCGTGGCGCCGCTGGCCTGGCGCTTCGGCTGGGCGCTGGACGATGCCGGCCGCATCGCCACCGCCACCCTGGCCGGCCACCTGATGGAATGCGCCGGCCAGGTCACCGGCGGCTACTTCGCCGATGCCGATGGCAGCGACGTGCCCGGCCTGGCCGATCTGGGCTTCCCGATCGCCGAGGTGACGGCAGGCGGCGGCATCACCGTGACCAAGCTGCCGGGCACCGGCGGCCGGGTCAGCCGCGCCACGGTGACCGAGCAGCTGCTGTACGAGGTCACCGACCCCGGCGCCTATGTCACCCCGGACGTGGTGCTGGACGTCACCGGCGTGTCGGTGGCCGAGCGGGGCGCCGACCGCGTGTCCGTCACCGGCACCCGCGGGCGGACGCGGCCGGAGTCGCTGAAGGTCAGCGTCGCTTATGAGGCGGGCTGGGAGGCCGAGGCCGGCATCTCCTATGGCGGCAGCGGTGCGGTCGAGCGCGGCCGGCGCGCCGCCGACATCCTGCGCGAGCGCCTGGCCCGCCGCGGCGACATCACCGACCTGCGGCTGGACCTGGTCGGCGTCGATTCGCTGCTGCCGGGCCGGCTGCGCGGAAGCGCGCCCTCGGAGGTCCGGCTGCGGCTGTGCGCCCGCGCCGCCACCGCCGAGGCCGCGGCCGATGCCGCGCGGGAGGTCGAGAGCCTGTACACCAACGGCCCGGCGGCGGGGGGCGGCGTGCGCAGCGCCCTGCGCCCGGTCGTGGGCATCGTCTCGACCCTGATCGACCGCCGGGCCGTCAGCCCCGCGGTCGAGATCCTGGAGGCATGATGGCCCGCCTCGGCCAGCTCGCCCATGCCCGCGCCGGCGACAAGGGCGACACCACCACGCTGAGCGTAATCGCCCGCGACCCCGCCGACTATGAGCGCCTGCGCCGCGCGGTGACGGCGGAGCGGGTGGAGGCGCATCTGTGCGGTGCCGCTGCCGGCCGCTTCACCCGCTTCGAGCTGCCGGGCCTGGCGGCGCTGCATTTCGTCGGGCGCGGCGTGCTGGGCAGCGGCGTCACCACCTCGCTGGCGCTGGACAGCCACGGCAAGTCGCTGTCCTCCGCCCTGCTCGACCTGGAGCTGCCGGAGGACGGCTGAGCACCGGCGGCAACTCGCCGCCCTGGATATCCCGGGGTCCGTGCCCTACTTGAAACACAGACCCCATGTATCCGGACGACCATGACCATCCTACGCCTCATCGCCGCGGCCCTGACCGCGCTGCTGCTCGCCGCCGGGCCGGCCACGGCCGCGGTGCAGCCCGCACAGCTGACCGCCCAGGACCGCACGGACCTGCAGCGGGTCGAACAGTATCTGGGCAGCCTGACCACGGTGAAGGCGGACTTCGTCCAGACCACCAACAACACCGACCTGTATCGCGGCCATTTCTACCTGAAGCGGCCGGGCAAGATGCGGCTCGAATACGAGCCGCCGATCGCCTACATGTACATCGCCGACGGCACCTGGTTGACCTATTACGATGCCGACCTGCGGCAGCGGAAGGACGTGCCGCTGGGGTCGACCATCGCCGACTTCATCACCCGGGCGAATGTCCGGCTGTCCGGCGACGTCACCGTCGTCAAGGTCAGCCGCGGCAACAACCTGCTGAGCGTCCAGCTGGTGCAGACCGACAAGCCGGAGGACGGCACCCTGACCCTGAACTTCACCGCCAACCCGATGATCCTGCAGAGCTGGGTGTCGGTGGACCAGCAGGGCACCGTCACCCAGGTCGACCTGACCGGCATCCAGCCCGGGGTGCAGCTGGACAACTCCCTGTTCGTCGTGCCGCGCCGCAAGGGCAACCGCTGAGCGGTGGCGGACCCGACGCCGGAATGGCCGACGCTGGAATGGCGCGGCCCCTTCGCGAATGACGAGCTGAACGCCCTGCATGCTGAATGCTTCGAGCATGCGGTGCTGGACGACGATTGGTGGGGCCAGGTCAACCGCTTCAGCCTGGGCTGGGTGTGCCTGCGCCAAGCCGGGCGCCTGGCCGGATTCGTCAACGTCGCCTGGGACGGCGGCGTGCACGCTTTCCTGCTCGACACGGCAGTGACGCCGCCGCTGCAGCGCCGGGGGCATGCAACGCGGCTGGTCGCGGAGGCGGTCGCGCAGGCCCGCGCCGCCGGCTGCGAATGGCTGCATGTCGATTTCGACCCGCATCTCCGCGGCTTCTACCGCGACGCCTGCGGCTTCCAGCCGACCGAAGCGGGGCTCGTCCGGCTGCGGTGACGGCCGGCCGGCTCCGGCGCAGGGGGAGAGGCAACGCCCGCTGCGGTCGCTGCGATCCGTTGGTCGTGCGGCCCGTGAATTGCTTCCCCGGCTCGAGGCCGGGGCCGCAATGACGATGTTTGGAATTCAGTAATCCCAGAAGGCCGGCACCCACCGGAAGGCGTCGCCGGCGACCGCCACCCGGCCGATGGACGGGAACGGCAGATGAGTGGCCACCAGCTGGTCGCCGGTCGCCGCCAGCTCCCGCAGCAGGCGGATCCGGATTCGGGCTGCCTCCTCGGGGTCGTGTTCGAAGCCGTTGTACCATTCGGGGTGCTCGAACCCGACCGCGAATACGAGGTCTCCGGCGAATGTCAGCCCTTCGCCGCCGGACGCCACGCGGACCACGCTGTGCCCGGGGGTGTGGCCGCCGGTGCGACGGACGACCACGCCCGGCGCCACCTCATGCTCCTCCTCGAACGTCCGCAGCTGGCTGCGATACTCCTGCACGAAGTGCTTGGCGGCCGACCGCAGCGCGTCCGGGAAACCCGGCGGCATGGAGACGTGGGAGAAATCGGGTGCCTCCCAGAACTTGACCTCGGCGGCGGACACGTGGATCCGCAGGTCCGGGCGCAGCCGCTCCTTCACCCCGTCGACCAGAAGCCCGCCGACATGGTCCATGTGCATGTGGGTCAGCACCACGTCGGTCACGGATCCGAGATCGATGCCGGCGGCCTCCAGCCGCTTGATCAGCTGCCCGGCCCGCGGCAGGTGCAAATCCGGGTCGGAGCCCAGACCGGCGTCGACCAGGATGGTCTGGTCGCCGCTGCGCACCACGACCACGTTCAGCGCCCAATCGAACGCGTCCGGCGGCAGGAACATGTCCTTCAGCCAGGCCGCCCGCACGGCCGGGTCAATGTTATGGGCCAGCATCGCGGTCGGCAGCGGCAGCACCCCATCGCTGACCACCAGCACGTCGATCTCGCCGATCCGCAGCGCATAGCGCGACGGAACCAACTCGTCGGGCTCCGGTCCGCCGGGGTGTGAGATGCTGTCCGGGCTCATGTCTGTCTCCTGCTGATCGACTTACAAATTGCACCGGCGACGCTACGGCGCGGCGGGTTTGCGGTCGATTGGGTCGAAGGAGAGGCCGAGCTATGCCACGGGATAGGTTCCGTCATTCAGGGTGCGGGGATCGAACAGCCGAGGAACGCGGCATGACCCGGCTCGCCGATCGGGTGCCGCTTCCCGAGCCATCGGAGTTCTGGATGTCGCTGCTGGTAAGCGCCGATCCGCCAGGAATATCGACACCCGGATCGATGTGGCGGTCAGCCCTTGACCATGATCACGGTCGGCAGGGCGACGCCGGCGGCCGTGGGCATCTCCTCGTGCCGGACCGGGTGGTAGCCGAGCTTGGCGTAGAAGATCTCGGCATTGGCGTTGGCGCGCACCCGGAAGCGGCGGAAGCCGGCGGCGCGGGCGGCATCCTCCGCCGCCTCAACCATGCGGCGGCCGAGGCCCTGGCCGGCCCGGTCCGGGGCGACGAAGACCTTGCGCAGCCGGGCCGCCGCCGGGTCGTCCGGCACCCGGCACCAGCCGGCGGTGGCCACCAGCGCGCCATCCGGCGCCTCGGCCACCAGCAGGTTGTTGGACAGGAGCTCGCCGGCATAGTCCGGCGCCATGATCAGCGCCACATGCGCCGCGATCTGCTCCGGGCTGTGGATAGCGCCCGCCAGGGCCGCGAAGGAATCGGCCTGCAGCCGACGCACCGCGTCGAGATCGGCCTCGCGGATCGGCCGCAGGACCAGGGCCTCGCTGCTCACGACTCCGCCGGTTCCAGCCGCCGCGCCAGCGGGCCATCCCGCTCCTCCAGGCAGCAGACCAGGTAGTCGCAGGTGATCTCCTCGCCCGCCGCGATGTAACGGGCGGCCAGGGTCACCGGCCCGGAATTGTCGGTGTTCGGGTCGTCGTCATGGTTCAGGAAACGGGCGTCGTCGCCGTTCAGAACGTAGCCGCCCGGGATGTCCGGCGACAGATAGGCGTAGGTCTCGAAGAAGCGGCGCGGCACCTCGGGCAACGACGCCACCACCTCCTCCGGCACCACCTTGTCGACCGCCGGCTCGAACCGCCAGATCGGCGTGCCCTGGGCGATCGGCGCCGTGGCGAACACGCCGAGGCCGTGGATCGCGCTCTGCGCCACATAGGTCGGAACCAGGAACATGGGGCCCCCCGCTCTCGCTCGTTGACTCGCTTATAACCACGGATTGCGGCCGGCCGGAAGGGGGCAAACAAGGCCTTGTTGCGGCACGCGGGGCGTGGGCGGAGCCATGCGCCCGCCGCAGGGCCATTCCCGCCCCTGCGGGGCTGGTCGAACCCGGCCTCCGCGGCGAAATATGGGGCTCTGGTCCAGGAGCCTGCCCATGTCCGCCATTCGTCCCGTCGTCGGCATCCCGGCTTGCGTCAAGCCGCTCGGGGTCCATCCCTTCCACGCGGTCGGCGACAAGTACATCCGCGCGGTGTCGGAGGGGGCGGATTGCCTGCCCTTCCTGATCCCGGCGCTGGGTGGCTGGCACGACATCGACGCGGTGCTGGACCGGCTGGACGGCCTGCTGATCACCGGCAGCCTGTCCAATGTCGAGCCGATCCACTATGCCGGCGAGGCCAGCGAACCCGGCACGCTGCATGACCCGGACCGCGACGCCACCACCCTGCCGCTGATCCGCCGGGCGATCGAGCGCGGCCTCCCGGTGCTGGCGATCTGCCGCGGCCTGCAGGAGCTGAACGTGGTCTGCGGCGGCACCCTGCACCAGCATGTCGAGCGGGTGCCCGGCCGGGCCGACCACCGCGCCGACGACGCCAAGCCGGTCGAGCTGCAGTACGGCCCGGCCCATCCGGTGGCGCTGGCCGAGGGCGGCGCCCTGGCGGCGCTGTTCGGCAAGGCCGAGACCACCGTCAACACCATCCACGCCCAGGGCATCGACCGGCTGGGCGCCGGCCTGACGGTCGAGGCGACGGCGCCGGACGGCCAGATCGAGGCGGTGCGGATCGAGGCCGCGCCCTATTTCGGCCTGGCCACCCAGTGGCACCCGGAGTGGAAGTTCCGTGAGAACCCGGATTCGGTGGCGCTGTTCGCGGCCTTCGGCCAGGCCGTCCGCCGCTATGTTGCCGACCGCGACGGACGCCGGGCGGCTGCAGAGTAGTTTATTCCGCCACCGCAATGGCGTTGCCTCTCCCGCTTGCGGGAGAGGTCGGAGACGCGAAGCGGCTCCGGGTGAGGGTTCTTTGTCGAGGCCCGGGCCAGCCCTCACCCGGCCGTCTTGCGGACGTCCGACCTCTCCCGCCAGGCGGGAGAGGCAACGCGAAGACATTCAAAATCTGCTCTACCGCTGACCCGGGCGCAGCAGCCGGGACCGTTCGATCTCCTCGGTCCGCAGCCGGGCCCGCACCCGCAAAAGGTCCTTGCGGGCCAGGATGCCGACCAGCACGCCGTCCTCGCGCCGGGTGACCGGGACGCGGCCGGCGTCCGCCTCGGCCATCCGGTCCGCCACCCGCCCGACCATCTCGTCCGGATGGCCCAGCACCAGCGGCGGGCCTGAGACGGCGTCGGCCAGGCTGGTACCGCGCGGCCAGCCGGAGACCATCCAGCGCAGCACGTCGGCCCGCGCCACCATGCCGACCGGGCGGCCGGCCTCGTCCACCACCGGATAGCTTTTGTGCCGCGGGCCGCTTTCGTCGGTGAAGAAGGCGACGGCGTCGTCGACCGGCATCGCCGCCGGCAGCGTGTCGACCCCGGCCACCATGACATCGCCGACGCGGGTCAGCTCGAACGGGTCGACGATGTATTCGCGCAGGATGTGGTGGCCGCGCCGGGCGATCTTCTCGGTCAGGATCGACCGCTTCAGCAGCAGCACGGTGACGGCGTAGGCGGCGATGCAGGCGGCCAGCAGGGCCGGCAGCATCGCCAGGTTGCCGGTCAGCTCGACCGCGAACACCGCGGCGGTCAGCGGCGAGCGCATGGTGCCGCCCATCATCGCCGCCATGCCCAGCAGGGCCCAAACCCCGCTGCCGCCGGGCAGCACGGTGCCTTCGAGCGCGCCGAGCGCCCCGCCCATGATCAGCAGCGGCGCCAGCACGCCGCCCGAGGTGCCGGAGCCGAGCGCGATCGACCAGATCAGCGCCTTCACCACCAGCAGGCGCAGCACGTCGCCCGGCGGCGGGTGTCCAGCCAGGAGGGCGCGGATCGAGTCGTAACCGACGCCGAGCGCCGCGGGCTCGATCAGCCCGCCGATGCCGATGGCGATGCCGCCCAGCACCGGCCACCACATCCAGTGGACCGGCAGCCGCTCGAACAGATCCTCGAAGCCGTAGACCAGCGCGGTGAGGATGCCGGAGCCGAAGCCGGCGGCGATGCCGACCCCGATCACCGCGAGCAGCGCCGGGCCGGACAGGTCGACCATACCGGAGAAGGCGAACAGCGGCCCGGTCTCGAACAGCAGCGGGCGCCAGGCCGCGGCGACGATGGCGGCGGTCGCCACCGGGATCAGGCTGCGCGGCTTCCATTCAAACAGCAGCAGCTCGACCGCCAGCAGCACCGCGGCCACGGGGGTGCCGAAGATCGCGGTCATGCCGGCGGCGGCGCCGGCGACCAGCAGGGTCTTCCGCTCCGCCGCCGTCAGGTTGAACAGCTGGGCGAACAGCGACCCCAGCGCGCCGCCCGTCATGATGATCGGGCCCTCGGCGCCGAACGGGCCGCCGGTGCCGATCGAGACGGCGGAGGACAGCGGCTTCAGCACCGCCACCTTGGGCTGGATCCGGCTGCTGCCGATCAGGATCGCCTCGATCGCCTCCGGGATGCCGTGGCCGCGGATCTTCTCCGACCCGTAGCGCGCCATCAGGCCGATGATCAGGCAGCCGACCGGCGGCACCAGCGCCGCGGCGATGCCCCAGGGCGATTGGCCGAGATCGACCGCGGCGGTCGACAGCCGGCCGAAATAGGCGAGGTTGGTGACCAGCGCGATCAACTGCAGCAGCGCCCAGGCCGCGGCGGTTCCGGCCGTGGCGACCACCGGCGCCATCGCGATCAGCCGGAGCGCGCCGCGGTCGATGGTGAAGTCGCCGAGCTTGGCGGAACGGGTCGGGGTGGCAGCGCGGGAAGGCGCCGCCGGGTCTGCGGGTCTCGACATCGGGCCGGATTCCGGAGGATCAAGGGACATCCGGCGCTGAGCCCGGACGCCGGATAAATATCGCAGTGCGATATAATTTCAAGTGCGAGGATGCGCGGCGCGATGACCCAGGCCCTGAGCAAGGCGGATTACGAGGCGCTGGCGGCGTTCCGCCACGCGCTGCGGCGCTTCCTGGACTTCAGCGGCGAGGCGGCGAAGACGGCCGGGCTGACGCCGCAGCAGCACCAGGCGTTGCTGGCGATCAAGGGTTTTCCGGGCCGCGACCGGGTGACGATCGGCGAGCTGGCGGAGCAGCTGGTGCAGCGGCATCACAGCACGGTCGGGCTGGTCGACCGGCTGGAGGCGCTGGGGCTGGTGCGGCGCGAGAGCGACCCAGCGGACCGGCGCCGCGCCATGGTCGCCCTGACCGACCGGGCGGAGGAGGTGCTGGCCGGCCTATCAGCCATCCATCGCAGTGAGTTGCGCCGCCTCGGCCCCTCCCTCGCCGCGCTGCTGCAGCGGCTGGAGAGCCGGGACGAGGGGTAAGGCGGCTACTGCGCCGGCGGCACCTTCGACAGCAGGGGGCCGAGCCCTTCCGCGATCGTCAGATGCACGATCACAGCATCGCGCAGCGTGTGGTAGGACAGCCCGGCCAGCATCGCGGTCTGGATGGCGGCCAGCACCTCGCCGGCCTCGGAGCCGACCATGGTGAAGCCGGCGATGCGGTCATCCGGGCCGACCAGCACCTTCATGAAGCCCTGGGTCTCGTCCGTCGCCGCGGTGCGCAGCACCTGGGCCATCGGCAGCGTGGCGACGCGGACGGGGATGCCCTGACGCTGCGCCTCGGCCTCGCTGAGCCCGATGCGGGCGAGCGGCGGGTCTGTGAACATGACATAGGGCACCAGCCGGTCGCGCGTGCTGCGGCTGCCGCCGGCCATGTTGTCACGGACGATCCTGTGGTCGTCGACCGAGACGTGGGTGAATTGCGGGCTGCCGGCGGCCTCGCCGATCGCCCAGACGCCAGGGGCGCTGGTCTCCAGCCGGTCGTTGACGCGGAGATAGCCGCGGTCATCCAGCTCGATGCCGGCCAGGTCGAGCCCGATGCCGGCGGTGTTCGGGACGCGTCCGACCGCGACCAGCAAGTCGCTGCCCTCAACGGCCTGCTGGCCCACCGCCGTGCGCAGCGTGACGGTGACCGCGTCGCCGGACAGGCCCTGGACCCCGACCGGCTCAGCGCCGGTCAGCACTTCGATGCCCTCGTCTTCCAGCACGCGCCGGATCTCCGCGGCGACGTCCGGATCCTCCCGGCCCATCAGCCGGGGACCGGGCTCCACCAGCGTCACCCGGCTGCCGAAGCGGCGATAGGCCTGCGCCATCTCGATGCCGACATAGCCGCCGCCCAGCACGATCAGATGCGCCGGCACGCGATCCAGCTCCAGCGCGCCGATATGGGTGAGCGGCCGGGCTGCCTCGATCCCGGGGATGTCCGGGATGGCCGCATGGGTGCCGACATTGACCACCACCCGGTCGCCGCTCAGCCGACGGGTGCCGCCGTCGTTCAGGGCGACCTCGATGGTCTTCGGCGCCACGAAGCGCCCGGTGCCCATGACCAGCTCGGCGCCGCTGTCCTTGTAGGCGCCGAGATGGAAGGCGATCTCGCGATCGACCATGCCCTGCTTGCGGCCGCGGACCACCACCATGTCGGTGCGGACCGGGCCGGTGACGGTACCGAACGGCGCCGCGTGCCGCGCCAGATGGGCGACCCGCGCGCTCCAGATCTCGTTCTTGCTGGGCAGGCAGGCCACGGCGGGGCAGGAGCCGCCGACCCATTGCCGCTCGACCACGGCGACCTTCTTGCCCGACCGGGCGAGCGTCCAGGCGAGCAGCTTGCCGCCCTGGCCGCTGCCGAGGATCAGGGTGTCGAAATGCTCGGTCATCTGCGTTCTCCGCGGTCCCGCGGCGGGACCGTCGTTCGGGGTTGCGCGGCAGAAGCTAGGGAGGACCGGAGGCGGCGGGTAGAAACAGCCCTGGACTAGGATCTATTCTCGTAGGGAATGAGTGTCCGGCGCCGAGGCTGCCATCTGCGCCTCGACGAAGGCGGCGAAGGCCCGGGCCTTGGCGCTGACGACGCGGCCAGCGGGGAACACGGCCCAGAGGTCGATCGGCGCGACGGTCCAGTCCGTCAGCACCGCCTTGACCCGGCCGGATTCCAGCTCGGGCGAGAACATCCATTCCGACGCCACCGCCAGCCCCAGCCCGGCGAGCACGGCCGCGCGCACGCCTTGCGCCGCCGAGACGCGGAGGCGGCCCGTCACCGTCACCGAGATCTCCGAGGAGTCCTTGCGGAACATCCAGGCGTCACGCGCCGGCCCCGTGGTCTGGACGATGCATTGATGCGCGATCAGGTCGCCCGGGATGCGCGGCTCGCCGGCCCGCGCGAAATAGGCGGGCATGCCGACCACCAGCCGCGGCGCCTGGGCGATGCGGCGCGCCGTCAGCCGTGAATCCGTCAGTTCGCCCATGCGCAGGCTGATGTCGATGCCCTCCTCGATCAGGTCGATCTGGCGGTCGTCGAGTACGATCTCGAGGTCGAGCTCCGGATGGGCATCGAGGAAGGCCTGCAGATGCGGGATGACGTGCAGGCCGGCGAAGGTCGGGGCCGCGCCGACCCGCAGCCGGCCGGACAGGCTGGCGCCGGCGCCGCGGGCAGCAAGGTCGGCCTCGTCCGCCTCCTCGATCGAGCGCTTGGCACGATGGTAGAAATTCTCCCCGGCCTCGGTCGGGGTCAGGCCGCGGGTCGAGCGCAGCAGCAGCCGGACGCCGAGCCGGTCCTCGAGCTGGGCGACAGTCTTGGACACCGCCGGCTGGCCGATCAGGAGCTGGCGCGCCGCCTCCGAGAACGACCCCGTCTCCATCACCCGGACGAAGACCTCCATCGCCGCCAGCCTGTCCATGCCATGCTCCCGCGGAATGGATTGATGCTCCGTGGCTATGAGATCATAGCCAGGATCATTCTTCGCGGGAATGAACCCCATGCGGGTGGGCCGACTGCTTCGGCCGCACGGCCCCGGGCGGGCCGCGTCAGCGCGCCAGCGCCGCGTCGACTGCCTTGGTCACCTCCGGCCCGGTGGGCTCGGCGCCGCTGGGGAAGGCGGCCAGCAGGGTGCCGTTGCGGCCGATCAGCAGCTTGTGGAAGTTCCATTTCGGCACCGCCGCCGCATTCTGCTGCGCCGCCCAGCGGTACAGCGGATGGGCGTCGGCGCCGACCACCGGCTGCTTGGCCAGCATCGGGAAGTCGATGCCGAAGGTGGTCTCGCAGAACGCCGCGATCTGGCCTTCCGAGCCCGGCTCCTGCGCGCCGAAATCATTCGACGGCACGCCCAGCAGCACGAAGCCGCCGTCGCGGTGCCGGGTCCACAGCTCCTCCAGCCCGGCATATTGCTTGGTGAAGCCGCAGAAGGAGGCGGTGTTGACCACCAGCACCACCTTGCCGGCGAAGGCGTCCGGGGCGAAGGCGCCGCCTTCCAGCTTCGGCAGCGGCACGGCGGACCAGTCGAGCGGCCGGGCCGCGGCGGGAGTCGCGATCATGATCAGCACCAGGGCAAGCAGTCGGGCCAGCATCGACAAGCCTCCGACGGGAGGCCCCACGCTGCGCCACAGCACCACGGGGCGCAAGACCCTGGTGCCCGTCGCGGACTCCCGTGCTAGGACGGCGGGATCCCCCGGCGATGGAAGCCCGCCCGTGCCCGAAACCGTCCTGCACCTGCACCCCGGCATGCCGGAGGCGTCGCTGCGCCCGATGCGCGAGCGCTTCGACCTGGTCGAGCATTCGCGGGTGAGCGCCGAGGCCGGCCCGCTACCCGAGGCCGACCGCATCCGCGGCGTGGTCACCATCGGCGTGATCGGCATCGACCGGGTGCTGATCGACCGGCTGCCGAACCTGGGCATCATCGCCTGCTACGGCTCGGGCTATGAGCGGATCGACGTGGCGGCCGCGCGCGAACGAGGCATCGCCGTCACCAGCAACACCGGCGCCAACGCCGCCTGCGTCGCCGACATGGCGCTGACCCTGCTGCTGGCCAGCGTGCGCCGGCTGGGCGAGGGCGACCGCTTCGTCCGCGCCGGGCAGTGGACCCGCCCGGCTGCGCCACCGTCGCTGATCTCGACCGGCCTGGCCGGGCGGCGCGTCGGCATCCTCGGCCTCGGCTCGATCGGCGAGAAGATCGCGCGGCGGGCCGCCGCCTTCGACATGGAGGTCGGCTACCACAACCGTCGGCCGAAGTCGGGCGCGCCCTGGGCTTGGCACGACAGCCTGGCGTCGCTGGCGGAGTGGGCCGACATCCTGGTCGTCTCCTGCCGCTCCGACGCCAGCACCCGCGGTATCGTGAACCGCGCGGTGCTGGAGGCGCTGGGGCCGCGCGGCCATGTCATCAACATCGCCCGCGGCGAGGTGCTGGACGAGTCTGCGCTGGTCGCGGCGCTGGAGGCCGGCACCATCGCCGGCGCCGGGTTGGACGTGTTCGAGCACGAGCCGCAGGTGCCCGAGGCGCTGAAGCGGCTGGAGAATGTCGTGCTGGCGCCGCACATCGCCAGCATGACCGAGGCCGCGCATCGCGAGATGTGCCGGATGACGATCGAGAGCCTGGACAACTTCTTCGCCGGCCGGCCCCTGCCCAACGCGGTGTGATCTCCCGGCGGCTCACGCCACCGGGATGGTGCCGCCGTCGATCACATGCTCGCTGCCGTGGATCGCGGCGGCACGACCGGAGGCCAGGAAGGCCACCAGCTCCGCCACCTCCTCCGGCCAGGCCGGGCGGCCGATCGGAATGCCGCCGAGCGATGCCATCAGCAGCTTGCGGGCGCCGTCGACATCGATGCCGTTGCGGGCGGCCAACTCCTCGATCAGGCCGGTGGCGCCGTCGGTCTGGACCCAGCCGGGCGCCACCCGGACGACGCGCACGCCCTTCGGCCCGACCTCCTTCGACAGCGCCTTGCTGTAGGTCGACAGCGCAGCCTTGGCCGCGGCGTAGGCGATGGTGGCCTCGGGCAGCGGCAGCCGGCTCTGGATCGACCCGAGATGGATGATCACGCCGGCACCGCGGTCGAGCATGCCGGGCAGCAGCGCCCGGTCCAGCCGCACCGCCGGCAGCAGGTTGAGGTCGAGCGCGCGCTGCCATTCGCCGTCGTCCAGCACCGCGAAGCCGCCGGCCGGGGCCTTCGAGCCGCCCAGGACATGGACGAGGATGTCGGCGCCGCCGAGCCGGTCCCGCACCGCCTCGGCCACGGTAGCGCAGCCCTCGATCCTGGTCAGGTCGGCGGTCACGAACGGTTCGGAATCGTCCACATCGCCCGGCCGGCTGCGGGCAACGGCGAGGACGCTGGCCCCGGCCCGGCGCAGCCGCGCCGCCACCGCGGCGCCGATGCCGCGGCTGCCGCTGGTCACCAGGGCGCGCTKGCCGGCGAGCTCGCGCGGATCGGCCGAGAAGACGGGGCGCGCGGTCATCCCTGGATCTCCAGCGTCGCGATGCGGTTATCCTTCAGGCCGAAGACGTAGCGCAGATCGACCGGGCTGCCGGGGAACTGCCCCGAGACCCGGCCGGTGAGGACCGCGCCGCCCGCAGCCTCGGCCACGGCGAGGGACTCGACCGTGTACTGGTATTTCCGCTTCGACTCGGCCTTCCAGGCCAGGATGGCGTCGACGCCGCGGATGGCGCGGCCCTCGTCCCGTACCACTGCGTCGGTGGCGAAGCAGGCGGCCAGCGCCGCGTCGTCGCCCGCATTATCCGCGGCGACATAGGCGGCGATGGGCTGGGGAAGGGTGATCGTCATGGCGGATCCTTGGTGCGGTTGCAGGACGCCGAGGATGGGAATAGGGTTTCACAATGGCAAGTACGCACGAAAAAGTAAGGTACTCACCCGAAGGTGAGCGCCCGGCCTACACCCCCGGCTCCGCCGCCGCGGGCGTCGAGCAGGCGCTGAAGATCCTGGAGGGGCGCTGGAAGCTGGTGATCCTGTTCCACCTGTTCGGCGGCAGGCTGCTGCGCTTCTCGGAGCTGGAGCGGGCAATTCCGGCGATCTCGCAGAAGATGCTGATCCAGCAGCTACGGCAAATGGAGGCGGACGGCATCGTCCGCCGCATCGTCCACCCCCAGGTGCCGCCCAAGGTCGAGTACGCGCTGACCGAATGGGGCCAGGCGCTATGCCCGGCGCTGGACGCGATCCTGACCTGGGCCGAGCAGCGGCCGACCGCCGCGCCCGCCGAAGCCGACCGCTGAACAGGAGCAGACCGTGGATGCGCTGACCGGGGTGAAGGCCTGCGTCTTCGACGCCTATGGCACGCTGTTCGACACCGCCTCGGCGGCGCGGCGCAGCGCCCAGCTGCTGGGCGACAAGGCCGACCCGCTGGCCGCGCTGTGGCGCGAGAAGCAGCTGGCCTACACTTGGCTGCGCGCGGTGCAGGGCCGCCACGCCGATTTCTGGCAGGTCACCGGCGACGCGCTCGACTTCGCGCTGGAGTCGCTCGGGGTCGACCGGCCCGGTTTGCGGGACCGGCTGATGCAGCTGTATCTGACGCTCGACCCCTATCCCGAGGTGCCGGAGGTGCTGCGCCGGCTGCGCGCCGCCGGGCTGAAGACCGCGATCCTGTCGAACGGCACGCCGCGCATGATCGAGGCGCTGGTCGCCGGGGCCGGGCTGGAGTTCGACGCCCTGCTGTCGGTGGAGCAGGCCGGGGTCTACAAGCCGCATGCCAGCGTCTACCAGCTGGCGCTCGACACCTTCGGGCTGCCGGCGCGGGCGATCGCCTTCCAGTCCTCGAATGGCTGGGACGCCTATGGCGCCTCGGCCTTCGGCCTGCAGGTGGTGTGGTGCAACCGCAGCCGGCAGCCGCGAGAACGCCTGCCCGGAGCTCCCGACCGCGAGATCGAGTCGCTGGTGGCGCTGCCGGGCCTGGTCGGCGCTTAGCGGCGGGCTAGCCGCCGCACTCCTCGGCGTAGCTCTTCTGCTCGTCGGCGGTCATCTGCCGATGCTCCTGCAGGTCCGAGTCGCGGAGCCCGAGGTCGGCCTGGCAGGTCTTGTACAGGTCGCCGAGCTTCACATAGGCATCGATCAGGGTCTTGTGCGCGGCGCATTTCTCCGCCTGGGGCGCCGTCAGGCTCTTCAGCCGGGCGGATTGCAGCGGTGGAATCGCCTTGGTCTGCGCCATGAAATCCTCGTTGCAGCCGGCGAAGGCGGGCACGGCCAGCAGCGGCACCAGGGCCGCGGCAATCAGGAACTGCTTCACGGGACGCGTCTCCCCACGCTTCGGGATCCCGCGCCGGGCAATCGGGGCACGGGCGAGAGAAACCCGTCCCGCCGGAAATCGTTCCGCCCTCCGCCGCTAGCCCTTCGCAGGGCCGGTCGAGGCGCGCAGCACCAGCTCGGTGCCGAAATGGATCTCCTGGCGGCCCCGCGGGTCGATCAGCAGCTCCGCCGCCGCCCGCCCCTTCTCGACCAGCGGCTGGCGGATCGTGGTCAGTGGCGGCCGGGAGATCGCGGCCGCGGTGATGTCGTCGAAGCCGATCACCGAGACATCGCCCGGCACCGACAGCCCCTGCCGCGCCAGCCAATCCATCGCCCACAGCGCCAGCCGGTCACAGGTGGCGAGGATCGCGGTCATGCCGGGCTGGCGCCGCAGCAGCCGCGGCATGCTGCGGTCGATCGACTCGGCTTCGAACAGGCATTCCTCGATCGCCACCTGCCCGGCCGGGATGCCGGCCCCGGCCAGCACGTCGAGATAGCCGTAGAGCCGCTGCTGGCAGGCGTCGTAGATCGACTCGCGGATGCGCCGCAGCGACACCGCGCCCTCCCGCGAATCCGGCAGCAGCTCCATCGACAGCACGCCGATCCGGCGATGGCCGAGCTCGAGCAGATGGCGGGCCGAGGCCTCGGCGCCGCTGCGATCGGCGACGGTGACGGTGCGGCAGCCCTCGACCAGCGGCTGGTCGACCGTCACCACCGGCAGGCCGCGGCTGCGGATGATGTCGAGGACCCCCGGCTCCTCCTCCATGCAATACATGATGAAGCCGTCGACCGCGGCCGAGCCGAGAGCCTTGCGCGCCGCCTCGACATCCGCGGCGGCATAGACCGAGATGCCGCGCCCGGTCTCGTCGCACACCGCGGCGACGCCCTGGACCAAGGCCAGCGCCGCCGGGTCGCCGAAGGCGTAGCCCAGCCCCTCCGGGATGATCACCGCGATGGTGCCGATATGGCCGGTGCGCAGCATCCTGGCCAGCGGGTCCGGACCCTGGTAGCCGAGCGCCTCGGCCGCCTTCATCACCCTGGCGCGGATCGCGTCGCTGACCCGCTCGGGATGGTTGAAGACGTTGGAGACGGTGCCCTGCGCCACCCCCGCCGCAGTGGCGATGTCGCGCAGGCGCGCTTTCGGCTTCGGGGCGTCGGGCGTCGGGGCGTCCTCGGGCATGCCCTCACCCTAGTCGCGATCTTGAACCGATTCAAAAACTCCTTGACGATCCGGCGGGGAGGCATAAGTATGAATCGATTCAAAAAATCGATTCAAAGGAGACCGTCATGTCCCTCATGGCCGGATTCCCGCTGGTCGCCCACCTGATGCAGATCAGCCTGGGCGGCCGCTTCCGTCACCTGCCGCCGTCGGTGGCGGCCGAACTGGAGGCGTTCGCCGCCGCCGAGCAGGAGGCCGTACGGCCGGCCGCGCCCGGGCCGAAGCCGGCCGTCCGGCGCAGCTCCTCGGTGCCGTCGCCCGCGCCTACCCTCGCCCTGCGCAAGGCGTGCTGCGGCTGATCACCAGCCTAGATGCGAATTGGAAATAAAATGTCTTCTAGATCCGCATCCGGCGCAACTCTGGCATGAAATAGGTCAGCCTCATTGACATAAATCGGCCCGCCATGGTTCGGTTGGGGAACGGCGCCAGGACAGACGCCGCGCCCAGGAAGAGACACCATGACCATCGGCGACACCCACTACGCCACCCGCGCCACCCGGATGCGCGCCTCCGAGATCCGCGAGCTCCTGAAGCTGCTCGACCGGCCGGGCGTGATCTCCTTCGCCGGCGGCATCCCCGACCCGGCCCTGTTCCCGGCCGACACCATCCGCGCCGGCTACGAGGCCGCGCTCGCCGCCGGCGACACCGCGCTGCAGTACTCGGTCAGCGAGGGCTATGCCCCGCTGCGGCAATGGATCGCCCGGCACATGGCATCGATCGGTGTGCCTTGCGGCGCCGACAACATCGTCATCACCTCCGGCTCGCAGCAGGGGCTGGACTATCTCGGCAAGCTGTTCCTGTCGCCCGGCGACACCGCGCTGGTGGGCTGGCCGACCTATCTCGGCGCGCTGCAAGCCTTCAACGCCTATGAGCCGCGCTACGACCGGCTGGAGCCGGAGCACGGCAATACCACTCCCGATGCCTTTCGTGCGGCGGCCGAGGCGGCCGGCAGCCGGGTGCGGCTGGCCTATCTGACGCCGGATTTCGCCAACCCCTCGGGCGAGACGCTGAGCCTGGCGGCGCGCGAGCGCGCCTTGGCCCTGGCGGACGAGCTGGACATCCCGCTGGTCGAGGATTCGGCCTATCAGGCGCTGCGCTACGACGGCGAGGACGTGCCGCCGCTGCTGGCGCTGGACGTGGCTGCCAAGGGCGACATCGATCGGAGCCGCGTGATCCATTGCGGCAGCTTCTCGAAGACCCTGGCGCCGGGACTGCGCATCGGCTGGATCTGCGCCGCCCGCGGCGTGGTGCAGAAGCTGGTGCTGACCAAGCAGGCGGCCGACCTGCACACCCCGACGATCAACCAGATGGTGATGCACCACGCCGCCGAGCACGCCTATCCGGCCCAGGTGGCGAAGATCCGCACCGCCTATCGCGACCGGCGCGACCACATGCTGGCGGCGCTGCAGCGGCATATGCCGGCGGGGGTGAGCTGGACCCGGCCGGAGGGCGGCATGTTCATCTGGGTGACGCTGCCCGAAGGGCTGGACGGCGCCGAGCTGCTGGCCCGGGCGGTCGACCAGGGCGTCGCCTTCGTCCCCGGCCGCGCCTTCCACGCCGACGGCAGCCACGGCAACACCCTGCGCCTGTCCTTCTCCCTGGCCGATGGCGAGGCGATCGAGCAGGGCATCGGCCGGCTCGGGAGGCTGGTCGCAGGGGCGGCGAAGGCGGCGGCCTGAGACGACGGTCTGCCGCCTGAGAGGCAGATGATTTTGGCTCAGATCACGCCAGAGCGATCGCACAGGCAGTCGAGTTGGTGTTGCCTCTCCCGCATGCGAGACCTTTTCAGAATCCCCCAAACCCGTCATCCCCGCGGAAGCGGGGATCTCGTAATGCTTTGACCGAAAAGAGATTCCCGCTTTCGCGGGAATGACGACGAAGGAAAGGGGGGCTGTTCCGAAAAGGTCTCGCTTGCGGGAGAGACAACGCGACAATGCCCGGCGGCAGGCTCGTGTTCCTGCCGCCCGCGGTCAGCTCTCCGGTGTGTCGTCCCGGAAATACGGCTCGACCGTGCCGTTCATCTTCATGGTCAGCGGGTTGCCGCGGCGGTCCAGCGCCTTGCCCATCGACAGGCGGACCCAGCCCTCGCTGACGCAGTACTCCTCGACATTGGTGCGCTCGGCGCCGTTGAAGCGGATGCCGACGCCGCGGCGCAGCGCGGCCTCGTCGAAATGCGGGCTGTTCGGGTTATTCGACAGGCGGTCGGGCGGGGTGTCGGCCATCGGTGGCTCCCGGCAAGGATAGAGGATGGCGGTGATAGCCGCGCGCGGCGGCGCTGACAATGCGCGAGACGGATGCTATCGGGTTCTCAACACCGGCAACAGGGTGGGCGAGGCGATGCTGTTCCATGTCTGCAGCTACACGGGCGCGTCCGGCAATGGCGAGGGCATCACCCTGGCGCGGCTGGACCCGGAATCGGGCCGGCTGGAGGCGCTGGGCAGCGTCGCCGGGCCGAGCCCGTCCTGGCTGGCCTTCGCCCCGGACGGGCGGCACGCCTATGCCGTCAACGAGATCGACGAATTCGAGGGCGTGGCCCAGGGCGCCTGCACCGCCTACCGGGTCGACCGCGACAGCGGGGCGCTGACGGCGCTGAACACCGTCGGCTCCGGCGGCACCGTGCCGTGCCATGCCAGCGTCCATCCCGGCGGCCGGCACCTGCTGGTGGCGAATTACGGCGACGGCCGGCTGGCGGTGCTGCCGATCGCGGAAGACGGGTCGCTGGGCGTTGCCACCGATATCCAGGCGCCCGCCGGCCCGGTCGGCGCCGACCGGGCCGAGGCCGGGCCGCCCGGCAGCTTCGCCATCAGCGGCCATGACGGCTCGCACGCCCATGTCATCGAGACCGCGGGCCGCTTCGTGCTGAGCACTGATCTCGGCCAGGACCGGGTCTATGTCTGGACCCTGGACGAGGGGGCACTGCGCCCGGCCAGCTTCTTCCCGACCGCCTCGGCCGGGGCCGGGCCGCGGCACCTGGCCTTCCACCCGAACGGCCGCATCCTCTACACCACCTATGAGGAGGCGTCGCAGCTGGCGGTCCACGACTGGGACCCGGCGACCGGCCGCGCCACCCTGAAGCAGCAGCTGGGGTCGCTGCCGCCGGGCTTCGCCGGCTCCAGCTTCGCCTCGGCGCTGGCGGTCAGCCGTGACGGCCGCTTCCTCTATTCCGGCAACCGGCTGCACAACAGCATCGCCATCTTCGCCATCGAGCCCGCCGGCACGCTGCGCTGGCTGGACGCGGAATGGACCCGCGGCGACTACCCGAACCATGTGGCGCTGGACCCGACCGGACAGTTCCTGTTCGCCTGCAACCGGCGCAGCGACAACGTCACCCTGTTCCGGGTCGACGCCGAGTCCGGCCGGCTGGCCTTCACCGGCCGCTACCTGCCGATCGGCAGCCCGAACATGGTGGCGTTCCTGCCTTAGCCGATCTCGACCACGACCTTGCCCGCCGGCCCGGCTGCGACTGCCTGATGCGCGGCTTCGGCCGTGTCGAGGGCGAAGCGGCGCGGGTCCAGGATCGGGGCGAGCTGCCCGGCCTCGGCCAGCGCGGTGGCCCGGCGCAGGATCTCGCCGTGATGCTCCCGGCCCTCGCCGGTCAGCAGCGGCAGCAGGGTGAAGATTCCGGAATAGGTCGCGGCGCGGAAGGACAGCGGTGCCAAAGCGTGGCTGCCCCAGCCGAGGGCGCTGACGACGTGACCGAAGCGGCGCACCGCCTGGAACGAGGCATCGAGCACCGGCCCGCCGACCGTGTCGTAGACCAGGTCGAAGCCGCCGCCGCCCGTATGGGCGGCCACGTAGGCCTCCACCGCCTCGTCCCGGTCGATCGGCGTGGCGCCGAGGCGCCGCACCAAATCGTGCTTTCCGGCCGAGGCGGTGGCGAAGACCCGGGCGCCGAAGGCGTGGGCCAGCTGCACCGCGATATGGCCGACGCCGCCGGCGCCGCCCTGGACCAGCACGGTTTCGCCCTTCCGCACCCCGGCGCGGTCGACCAGCCCTTCCCAGGCGGTGATCGTGATCAGCGGCAGCGCCGCGGCCTCGCGCATCGAGAGATTGGCCGGCTTCGGCGCCAGCAGCGTCGCATCGACCGACGCGTACTCGGCCAGCGAGCCTTGATGGCCGCCGACGCCGCCCGCCATGCCATAGACCTCGTCGCCCGGCCGGAAACTCGTGACGCCGGGGCCGACCGCCGCCACCGTGCCGGCGAGGTCGATGCCCAGCACCGCCGGCAGCGGGTGTTTCGCATGGGCTGCGGCGCCGGCGCGGATCTTGAGGTCGAGCGGGTTGACGCCGCTGGCGGCGATCCGCACCAGCACCTGGCCCTCGGCCGGCACCGGCCGCGCCAGTTCGGCCGGGCGCAGCGTCCCGTCAGGCCGGTCCAGCACCAGAGCGCGCATCGTGGGGAGATCGGTCATGGCTCCGTCCTTTCCGTGATGGACCGAAGATGGGCCATGCTGGACCGTTCCGGAATGAACGAGAATGTTCTCAATCCATGCAATTCTGTATGATCAGCGCATGGAGTGGAGCGACCTGAAGGTTTTCCTGGCGATCGCCCGCGCCGGCACGCTGGGCGCCGCGGCCCGGGCGCTGGGCCAGACCCAGCCGACCATGGGCCGGCGGCTGCGGGCGCTGGAGCAGGCGGTCGGCCAGGCCCTGTTCCAGCGCACCAGCGACGGCTTCGTGCTGACCGCCGAGGGCGCGGCGGTGCTGGCCCATGCCGAGCGGATCGAGGAGGAGGCGATCGCCTTCGCGCGCCGCCTGGCCGGCCAGGGCGGGACGCTGGAGGGGATGCTGCGAATCTCCGCCTCCGACTGGTTCGGCGCCCGGGTGCTGGCGCCCATTCTTGCCGGCTTCACCCGCGCCCACCCCGGAATCGTGGTCGAGCTGGTCACCGATGCCCGGCTGTTCAGCCTGGCCCGGCGCGAGGCCGACCTGGTGGTGCGCATCCGGCCCTTCGACGAGCCGGAGGTGGTGCAGCGCCGGCTGACCCATGTGCCCTACGCGCTCTACGCCGCCGCCGGCACCCCGCCCCCGGCGGGGGATGGCGCGGGCTGCGGCCTGGTCACCATGGACACCGCCTTCGAGACGATGCCGGATGTCGGCTGGCTGACCCGGATGCTGCCCCGGGCGCGCATCGCCTTCCGCAGCAACAACCGCGAGGCCCAGGCGCGGGCCTGCGCCGCCGGGGCCGGCCTCGCCGTGCTGCCCCGGCCCTTGGGCGATGCCGAGCCCGGGCTGCAGCGGCTCGACCTCGGCGAGGCGCCGCCGGGCCGCGACGTCTGGATCGGCTTCCACCGCGACCTCCGCCGCCTGGCCCGGCTGCGGGCGTTGCTGGATGCGATGGTGGAGGGGGTCGCGGGGTAAAATCCAGGGTACGAAGCATCATTCCGTCATGGCGAGCCCCGAAGGGGCGTGGCCATCCAGGGACCGGTGCGAGCGGCCCTGGATGGCCA
>NZ_JBFRCU010000096.1:0-27018 GCF_052113205.1 Inquilinus sp. YAF38
GGCTGCGGCAGCAGCGGGAGCAGGCACGGCGCGAGGCCGAGATCCGGCGGAAGACCCGGCAGGACGAGAAGGACGATCGGCGCCAGGCCGCCGCCCAGGGCGTCGCCGCCGCCATCGCCGCGGTTTCCGACGCCGACGCCCAGGAGCGGCTGACCGCCGAGCTCCGGGAAAAGCTGACTGAGGATGAGCGCATCGACACCGACCTGGCCGACACCGCCTTGCCGATCGAGGCCCTGATCGCCAGCCTGTGCCGGGCCCTCGGCCTGCCGCCCTCCGGGACTCCTCCGGCCGGCGGGCCTGCTGCCGGCGGCCCCGCCGCCGCGGCAAAATCCGGGACCGATGATCCAGGCGCTGGCTCGAAGGGCCAAGCCTCCGGCTCGGCCCGGCGCCACGCCTCCTCGAGCCACGATCACACCATCCCGGCCGAAGAATTCGGCAGGCCCAGGGGCGGGCGCGGCATCCACACCGCCGCCACCGGCGAGATCTTCATCCAGGACCGAAAGCATGACCCGGCGCTGCCCGGGGATGACCGGCCGCCCGCTGATACCGGGCCGCCCGCCGCGGTGCCGCCGCCCGATCCGGCTTTCCCCCACAACCGGTACGGCTGACCGCAGGACCGGTCGCCGTGGCCGGAGGCATGCGCGTGATGTTTCCCGCGTGCGAGAGCTTTTCAGACTCCCCAAACCGTCATCCCCGCGAAAGCGGGGATCTCGTGACGCTTGGACCGGGCAGAGATTCCCGCTTTCGCGGGAATGACGACGAGAGAAGGGGTTTCTGTTCTGAAAAGATCTCGCGCAAGAACTTGCCGTCCTGACGCGATGGGGATCAGCCTGAGCTGGTCTGAACTCATCCTGCTCTAACGGGTCGCCACCGCCACCGCGGCGCCGGCCATCACCGCGCCGGTGCCGCGGTTGATCGCCCTGAGCGCCCGCGGCGACCGGAACATCCGGCGGGCGCGCAGGGCCAGCACGACATACAGCGCCAGCACCATGCCGTAGACCATGACCAGCGTGGCGGCGAGCTCGGTGAAGCCGATCCAGCTCAGCCGCGGCAGGTCGATGATGGTCGGCAGCAGCGCCAGGTAGAACAGCGTCGTCTTCGGATTGCCGAGGCAGACCGAGATCCCGGCCAGGAACAGCCGCAGGCCTTCGCCACGCACCGGCTGCGCCTCGACCGGTGCCGCCGGCGGGGCGGTCCACAGCCGCCAGGCGAGATACAGCAGATAGGCCGCACCGGCGTATTTGATCACCACGAAGACCGGCTGCAGCGTCGCCGCCAGCACGGCGAGGCCGAGCGCGGTGGCGCCGAGCCACAGCAGGTCGCCGGCCACCAGCCCGGCGCAGAAGGCCAGCGCCCCGCGGCTGCCGCGGCCCAGCACCCGCGCCACCAGCGCGGCGGTGGTCGGCCCCGGCACGGCGCAGGCGACGCCGAGCGTGACGGCGTAGATCAGCAGCGTCGACAGCTCCATCGGCTTACCTTCCCGAGTCAGGCGTAGAAACATTAAGAAATATATTATGCCAGACGAATTCATCTTGTCTCGCAGATCATTGAAAATACTCGATATTTGAAAAATTTCTAATTGTTTCCATCGTCTGTAATGGGCCGTCGAGGATTTTGACGTTCCGTTATTGCTTGTTCGAGCGCAATATCGGCGGCGAAAAAGCGCGTGGCCAGTCTAATCCAGGAATTGTCCTGGTTTCATTCATGCCTTCCTGGCCAGCCGAGATCATGTCTTTGTCGAGCTTGTTCCATCCCACCGCCATCATTGCGGCCGGCGCCGAGATCGGCCTGGGCACCCGCATCGGGCCCTATGCCGTCATCGGCGCGGGCGTGCGGCTCGGGTGCGACAACGTCGTCGGCCCCCATGCCGTGGTCGAGGGCGACACCGAGATCGGCGATCGCAACCACATCTTCCAGTTCGCCTCGGTCGGGGCGCCGCCGCAGGACCTGAAATGGGGCGGCGGCAACAGCCGGCTGCGGATCGGCGACGACAATGTGTTCCGCGAGCACGTCACCATCCATTCCGGCGCCGCGCGGCCCCTCGGGACGACCAGCATCGGCGACGGCAACCTGTTCATGGTCAACACCCATGTCGGCCATGACTGCCGCATCGGCAACCACACCCGCTTCGTCAACGGTGCGGGGCTCGCCGGCTATTGCGAGGTCGACGACCACGCTTTTCTCAGCGGTGTGGTCGCGGTTCATCAGTTCACCCGGATCGGCGCCCTCGCCTTCGTCGCGGCCGGCGCCATGGTGTCCCAGGACGTGCCGCCCTTCTGTCTGGCGCAGGGCGACCGGGCCCGGCTGGTGTCGCTGAACGAGGTCGGGCTGCGCCGCAACGGCTTCATCGAGGCGGATGTGCTGATGCTGCGCAAGGTGTTCCGCCTGCTGTTCCGCGGCGACGGCAGCAAGGCCGAGCGGATGGCCGCGGTCCATCATGCCTATGCCGGCCGCCGCGGGGTCGACCAGCTGCTGCGCTTCCTGACCGATACCAAGCGCGGTCTGGCAGCGGCCTGAATGCCGCGGGTCCTTCGTGTCAGGCGACCAGGGTCGGCGGCCGGCGGTGCCGGGTGGCGCTCTCATAGTCGAAGGCGAAGGACAGCAGGGCCGCCTCGCTCCACATCGGGCCGATGAAGATCAGGCCGAACGGCACGCCCGACGCGGTGCGGCCGGCCGGCACCGTCACGCCGGGCAGTCCGGCGATGTTGATCTCGGAGACTGCGGTCTCCTGGATCGTCTCCGCGCTTCCCGCGAGCGGCAGCTCGGTGCGCATCTGCGGGAACACCAGCCCATCGAGCCGATGCCGCGCCATGACCTCGGCGAAGATCGCGAGATAGGCCTCTTTCGCCGCCAGGAATTCGGACAGGTCCGGCGGCGCCAGCGGGTCGGCCAGGCTGGCCCGGAGCGCCGGCAGATCGGCCAGATCGGAGAGTACGCCGTCCGGGCCGAACGGATCCTCCGCCGCGACCGCGGCTTCGAAGGCGTCGAAGGACCGGATCGCGGCATCCGGGCCCAAACGCTTCAGATATCGGTCCAGGTCGTAGGGCAGGCTCTCGCTGCCGCGCGGGTCGTAGCCGTCGGCCGACAGCGGGCGGGCGATGTCGGCGAAGCCGGACCCCGCGAACGGATCGTCGACCAGGACCGCGCCCCGTGCCGCCAGCTCGCCGATCGCCCGCCGGTACGGCGCGGCCATCCCGGCCGACAGCGGCTGATGGCGCCACCCCGGCCCGTACAGGCCGAGGCGCTTGCCATTCAGTGCCGCGGCGTCGAGGCCGGCGGCGTAGCCGGCCCGCGGCCGGTGCCCGATCCCGGCCACGGTCTTCGGGTCTTCCGGGCTGAAGCCAGCCAGCACGTCCAGCGTCAGCGCCGCGTCGCGCACGCAGCGCGCGATCGGGCCGACGACGTCGCGGGTGCTGCCGGCCAGCGGCATGACGCCGGCATTCGGCACCAGGCCGAAGCTCGGCTTGATCCCGACCAGATCCTGGGCCGCCGCCGGGTTCTGGATCGATCCGCCGGTCTCCTCGGCCAGGCCCAGCACGGCGAGGCTGCCGGCCACCGCGGTGGCGGTCCCGGCGCTGCTGCCGCCCGGCTTCCGGCCGGGATCGGCGGCGTTCAGCGTTGCGCCGGCCCAGCTGTCATCGGCATGGCTGCCCGACGCGCTCAGCACCGGCACATTGGTCTTGCCCAGGATGACGGCGCCGGCGGCGCGCATCCGGGCAACCACGGTCGAATCCGTCGCCGGGATCAGGTCGATGCCGCCCGCCCGCGCGCTCAGCAGCCGCCAGCCGCCGGTGCTGGGCAGCCCGGCCATGTCCATGGTGTCCTTGACCACGACCGGCACGCCGGCCAGCGGGCCGATCGCCTCGCCTGCCGCGCGCCGCCGGTCGATCTCGCGCGCCTCGCGCAGCGCGTCCGGATTGGGCGTGATCACCGCGACATAGCGCGGGTTGTACCGGGCGATGCGGTCGAGGAAAGCCTGGGCCAGCGCCTCTGCCGTGGCGCCCCGGGCGAAGGCGGCCTGCACGTCCGCCACCGTCATCTCGACGGGGTCGATCGCGATCGATGCGGCAATGGTCATGGCGGCTCCGGACAGGTGCCGGACGATAGCATGAGGCCAGGCGTCGGCCGCAACGCAATGATTCGTAACAAATTTTGAGTTTGTCCCTTGCCGTCTCATGGGCAGGATCGGCGGCGTGCCGGAGTGTCCGGCGTTTCCGTTCGGGTCTCCGCATGACGTCACCCCTGATCCACCGCACCGCGATCATCGAGCCGGGCGCCGAGATCGGCGAAGGCACCCGCATCGGCGCCTATGCCGTGATCGGGCCGAAGGTCCGGCTGGGCCGCGACTGCATCGTCGGGCCGCATGCGGTGATCGAGGGGCGGACCGAGATCGGCGACCGCAATCAGGTCTTCCAGTTCGCCTCGGTCGGCGCGCCGCCGCAAGACCTGAAGTGGAAGGGCGAGGAGACGCGGCTGGTCATCGGCGACGACAACATCATCCGCGAATACGTCACCATCCAGCCGGGCGTCGCAGCCTCCGGCGGGCTGACCGAGGTCGGCGACGGCAACCTGTTCATGGCCTGCTCGCACATCGCCCATGACTGTCGCATCGGCAGCCACGCCCAGTTCGCCAACGCCGCGACCCTGGCCGGCCATGTCGAGGTCGGCGACCATGTCCATGTCAGCGGCCTGGCCGGGGTGCACCAGTTCACCCGCATCGGCGCCCATGCCTTCGTGGCCGCCGGCGCCATGGTGGCGCAGGACGTGCCGCCCTTCTGCCTGGTCCAGGGCGACCGGGCGCGGCTGGTGTCGCTGAACGAGGTCGGGCTGCGCCGCCACGGCTTCACCGAGCCCGAGGTGCTGGCCCTGCGCCGCGTCTTCCGCGCCCTGTTCCGCGGCACCGGTACGAAGGTGGAGCGGGAGGCGCTGGTTCGCCGCGACCATGCCGGCGACAAGGGCGTCGCCGAACTGCTGGAGTTCCTGTCCGACACCAGGCGCGGGCTGGTCGCGGCCTGACGGCAACGGTCCGGCCGTTCGGCGCGTTGCTGACTCGAAGCCGATCTTCGAGGAGAGTGCCATGACCGCCTTGGGCCCGGTTCGGGCCGGCATCACCGTCGACGCGCCGCCGGAGCGTGCCTTCGAGGCCTTCACCGCCGAGCTCGGCCGATGGTGGCCGCTCGCCTACACCTACGCCCAGGCGGAGCTCGACACCGCGGTGATCGAGCCGCAGGCCGGCGGCCTATGGTTCGAGCGCGACCGCGCCGGCCGGGAGACCGCCTGGGGCGAGGTCCGCGCTTATGAGCCGCCGTCGCGGCTGGTGCTGTCCTTCGCCGTCAGCCCCGAGCGCGCGCCGGAACCGGAGGCGAGGGCCAGCGAGGTCGAGATCCGCTTCGTGCCGGAGGGCAGGGGCACCCGGGTCGAGCTGGAGCATCGCGATTTCGAGCGGCACGGGGACGGGGCAGGGCGGCTGCGCGACGGCATGGCCTCGCCCGGCGGCTGGCCGCTGATCCTCGCCGATTTCGCCCGGCACCTCAGGGGCTGACGGTCAACCCACCGGCATCCCGGTCTCGATCCACTCGATCAGCGAACCGTGCTTCGGTGCCCAGCCCAGCTCCGCCCGGGCCCGTTTGCCGCGCGCCCGGCTGTTCGAGCCGAGCGAGTAGACGGCATGGCCGAAGCCCAACGCGGCGATGGCGTCGTCGACCGGCCAGGGCTGCGGCGCGCCGAGGCCGAGCCGCCGGGCGATCGCCGCCGCGGCCTCGGCGAAGGACGCCTCGCCGTTCTCGACATAATAGAAGGCGCCGGCCGGCGCGCGGGCCAACGCCAGGGCATAGAGCTCCGCCATGTCGTCGACATGCACGTTCGACCAGATGTTCAGGCCGCGCCCGATATGCCGGACCACGCCGGTTTTCCGTGCCGCGGCTACCAGCGCCGGGATCTGCACGCTGTCGGCATGCAGCCCGGGCCCTGTGCCGTAGATCAGGCTGTTGCACAGCACCGCCGACCGCACGCCGCGTCCGGCGGCGTCGACGATCAGCCGGTCGATCGCGACCCGCGCCGCCTTGCCCGGCACCGGCTCGACCGGCGTGTCCTCATCATAAATCCGGTCGGAGGCCCATTCGCCGCGAGCGTCGTCGGCCACCACGCTGGTGCCGCTGGTGTGCAGAAACGGCTTGCCGCTGCCGGCCAGCGCGTCGAGCAGCGCCTCCACCGCCGCCCGGTCGTCGGCGCTGGCGGCGTTGATCACCGCGTCGGCGGCCTTCGCCTCCCGCGCCAGCAAAGCCATGTCCGACAGGTCGCCCAGCACCGGCTCGATGCCCAGCGCCTGCAGCCGCGCCGCTTTCTCGGGCGACCGCACCAGGCCGCGGATCCGGTGCCCGTCCCACATCAGCCGCAGGGCGACGGCGCCGCCGATATAGCCGCTGGCGCCGGTCAGGAAGATGGTCATGCCGATGCTTTCGTCTGCGTTCAGGTCCTGAAGAAGATGGGGACAGGGGACCTGTGTCGGGAAGCCATCCGGTCGGACAAACTGGCGTGAAGCGAATTCACAGACGGCCACGGGGCCTCATACCAACGGCCTTTGAGATCGCCTCCTCAGCCCTTCCCCCGTCATGGCGAGGAGCGAAGCGACGTGGCCATCCAGGGGGCCGGGTGCGAGCGGCCCTGGATGGCCACGCCCCTGCGGGGCTCGCCATGACGGGTCAATTTTCCGGCCGCCGGCAATCAGTCTTCGAGGCGATCCAGGTCGTCGTACAGTGCTTGGCTGTGGCGGTAGAGCTTGTCGAACACCGGCTGCATCCGGGCGTAGCGCTCGGCCCATTCCGGGTCGGGCGCGATCTCGGCGCCGTAGCGCACGAACGCCGCGGCGGCGTCCTGCACCGTGGCAAAGCGGCCGGTGGCGGCGGCGACCATGGCGGCGCAGCCGACCACGCCGCATTCCGCCTCTTCCGGCACCAGGATCGGCAGGCCGGTGGCGCTGGCCTTGATCTTCAGCCACAGCTCGGTCTTGGCGCCGCCGCCCGACGAGATCAGCCGGTCCAGCGGCCGGCCCGACGCCGCCTCCATCACCCGGATGTGGCGGGTGACGGCGAAGGCCACGCCCTCCAGCACCGCCCGGTGCAGCTCGGCCAGGCCGTGGCCGGCGCCCAGGCCGAAGAACTGCGCCCGGGCGTTGCGGTGGGCGCCCAGCCGCTCGCCGACCAGATAAGGCAGGAACAACAGGCCGCCGGCGCCCGGCGCGGCCTCGGCCGCCTTGGCGACGATCTCGGCATAGCCCAGCGCGCCCTCATGGAAGGCGCGGCGGGCCCAGCGCATGGCGTCGCCGCCGCTCTCCAGCAGCACGAACGGCCCCCAGCCGCCCTCGATGGTGGCGACGTTGCAGATCTCGGGGTCCAGCAGCGGCGCCTCGGTGATCAGGGTGATGATCGAGGAGGTGCCGGTGACGTCGGAGACCAGCCCCGGCCGACAGGCGCCGGAGCCCAAGAGCGCCATCGGATAGTCGGCGCCGCCGACCAGCACCGGCGTGCCCTGCAGCAGGCCGGTCTCCACCGCCGCCGCTTCGGTGACGCCGCCCAGGATCTCCAGTGGCGACCGCAGCCGCGGCAGCTTGGCCGGGTCCAGCCCCAGCAGCGCGATCATGGCGGGCGACCAGTCGCGCGTCGCCGGGTTCATCAGGAAGCTGCAGGAGCCTTCCGTCGCCTCCATGGCGATCTCGCCGGTCAGGCGGAAATTGACGTAGTCCTTCGGCATCATCACCGCCGCCGCCCGGCGATACGCCTGCGGGTCGTGGTCGCGGATCCAGGCCAGCTTGAAGCCCGGCCAGGCCGGCGTCGGCGGGTTGCCGCTCTCGGCCAGGTAGGTTCCGGGCGCATGGTCGCGCTCGAACGCCGCGACGAGGTCGAGCGTGCGCTTGTCGTTCCACAGCGGGACTGTGTCGCGGGTCAAGGCGCCGGTGTCGTCGACCAGCACCGTGCCGTGCATCTGGCCGCAGGCGCAGACCGCGGCGACCCGGCCGCGGGCGCCCTCGACCTGGTCCAGCACCGCCCGCACCGACTGCACCACCCCGGCCCACCAATCGGCTGGCCGCTGCTCCGACCAGCCGAATTGCGGCACGATCTGCTCGTGCTCCCTTGCGGCGATGGCCAGGATCCGGCCGTCGCCATCGACCAGCGCCGCCCGCGCGCTGCCGGTGCCGACATCGATCGAAAGGGCGAGGTCCTGGGTCATGGGCCGGTTTGCCACGTTGGTTTTCGGTAGTAGGGCTTCGGAGAGATCCCACCGTCAACCCAGCCCGGGAACTGGCTTGCGCCCCCAGCGGCATCGGATCACTCCTTCGATCAAGCAATGACGCCATGGGAGTCCGAGCCGTGACCGCCTCTCCGCCCGCCACCCGGCCGACGCTCTATTTCATCGGCGTCACCACCGGCAGGAGCTCGATCATGACGGTGTTCCCGGCCTGGGCCCGGGCGCTCGGGCTCGGGGACGCCGTGATCCGCGGCATCGACTTCCCGCTGCACGCCGACCCCGCCGCCTACCGCGAGGCCGTCGCCTTCATCCGCGCCGACCCGCTGTCGCTCGGCGCCCTGGTCACCACCCACAAGATCGACCTGTTCCACGCCTGCCGCGACCTGTTCGACGAGATCGACCCGCACGCGGCCCGGCTGGACGAGGTGAGCTGCCTTTCCAAGACCGGCGGCCGGCTGGTCGGCCACGCCAAGGACCCGATCTCCGCTGGCCTCGCCTTCGACGCCTTGGTGCCGGCGGGCCACTTCGCCCGCAACGGGGCCGAGCTGTTCTCGATCGGCGCCGGCGGCGCCGCCATCGCCCTGACCTGGCACGCGATGCACGGCCGGGCCGACCGGCCGGCGCGGATCGTGGTGTCGGACCGCAGCCCCGAACGGCTCGACGAGATCCGGCGCCTTCATGGCGAGACGGGGCGCACCATCCCGGTCGACTATGTCCTGGCGCAAGGGCCTGTCGACAACGACGCGGCGCTGCGCGGGCTGAAGCCGGGATCGGTGGTGGTCAACGCCACCGGCCTGGGCAAGGACGCTCCGGGATCGCCGCTGACCGACGCGGCATCGTTCCCGCAGGGCGGCATGGCCTGGGATCTCAACTATCGCGGCGACCTCCTGTTCCTGGACCAGGCCCGGCGGCAGCAGGCGGCGCGCGGCCTGACGGCGGAGGACGGCTGGACCTATTTCATCCACGGCTGGACCCGGGCGATCGCCGAGGTCTTCCACATCGAGATCCCGACCTCCGGCCCGCGCTTCGACGAGCTGTCCCGGATCGCGGCCGCGGCGGCGCGGCGATAGGCCGTTCACCCCAGCTTCTTGATCAGCGCCATCGCCGCGGCCGGGGCCTTCGGCTTGAAGCCGTTGATCATGTAGATGAAGACGTCACGCGACTTTGGCGCCTTCTTCTCCGGCGCTCCGACCGGCGTCAGGTCGTCCGGCGCGCCGCCCTCGGCCCAGGCCTTGGCCCGCTTGGCCCACAGGTCCAGCGCCTTCGGGGCATAGCCGGTCTCGATCTCTTCCGAGGCGCCTTGCAGCCGGGCGTAGACAAAGGGGGCGGTGACGTCCGGGATCTCCGGGAAGCCGTCCTTGTCGGTCAGCACCACCGCCACCTTGTGGGCGCGCAGCATGTCGATGAATTCGGGATTGCGGAAGCTGTCGTGCCGGACTTCGGCCACATGGCGCAGATCGTAGCCGTCGACGCTGTGCGGCAGCAGCTTCAGGAAAGCCTCGAAATCCTTCGGATCGAACTGCTTGGTCGGCAGAAACTGCCAGTTGATCGGCCCCAGCTTGTCCTTCAGCTCGGTGATGCCGCTGCCGACGAAGCGCTCGATCGATTCGCCGGCCTCGGCCAGCACCCGCCGGTTGGTGGTGAAGCGCGTGCCCTTGACCGAGAACACGAAGCCCTCGGGCGCTTCCTCGCGCCATTTGGCGAAGGTCTCCGGCTTCTGCGAGCCGTAATAGGTGCCGTTGATCTCGATCGAGGTGACCTGGCGCGAGGCATATTCCAGCTCGCGCTTCTGAGCCAGCCCTTTGGGATAGAAGGTCTCGCGCCACGGCTCGAAGGTCCAGCCGCCGATGCCGACGCGAATCCCCGATGCCTGCTTCGCCGCCATGGCGTCCTCCCGTTGGTCTGTGGCGACCATCGGAACATATGGCGAACGAGGAATCAAGCGCCGGCCGCACCGGGCCGGCGCTTCACGCGATCAGAGCTTGATCTGCAGCTTGACGTCGGCCGGCCTTCCCTCGGCCGCGCGCTCAAAGGCGGCGATGCTGTCCTCGAAGCCATAGGTGTGGGAGATCAGCGGCTTCAGGTCGACCTTGCCGGAGGCGATCATGGCAATCGCGCGGTCATAGACATTGGCGTAGCGGAACACGGTCTCGATCCGCACCTCCTTGGCCGCGGCGGCGACCAGGTCGACCGCCACCGGCTCGACCGGCATGCCGATCACCACCAGGCAGCCGCCCGGGCGGACGATATCGAAGATGCCGGGATAGGCGCGCGGGCTGCCGCTGGCTTCGAACACCACGTCGGCGCCCCAGCCATCGGTCGCCGCGGCCACGGCGTCGGCCAGCTTGGTCTCACGGATGTTGACGCCGGTGATGCCGGGATAGCGCTCGGCGATCGCCAGCTTCTCCGGCAGCAGGTCGGAGATCAGCACCCGGCTGCAGCCGCCGGCCAGGGCGGCGAGGGCGGCCATGATGCCGATCGGGCCGGCGCCGATCACCACGGCGAAGTCGCCGGGCTGGATCCGCGCCTTCACCGCCGCCTGCAGGCCGACGGCGAAGGGCTCGACCATCGCGCCCTCGGCGAAGGAGACATTGTCCGGCAGCTTGAAGGTGAAGCCGGCGGGGTGCACCACCTCGGGCGTCAGGCAGCCATGCACCGGCGGGGTCGCCCAGAACACGACACTGGGGTCGACATTGTAGAGGCCGAGCTTGGAGGCCTTGGAGGTCAGATCGGGAATGCCCGGCTCCATGCACACCCGGTCGCCGGGCTTCAAGCTGGTGACACCGGGCCCGACCTCGGTGACCGTGCCGGCGGCCTCATGGCCCAGCACCATCGGTTCCTTCACCACGAAAGGCCCGATCCGGCCATGGGTGTAGTAGTGCACGTCGCTGCCGCAGACGCCGACGGTGTCGATCCTGATCCGGACATCGCCCGGCCCGAGGGTCCGGGGCAGGTCGATCTCGCGCAGCGACAATTCCCTCTGGCGCTCCAGGACCAAGGCACGCATCTCGCATCCTCCCGAATTCGGGCCGGACGCGCGGCCGGCCCCTCACGTCCTTGGTACGACTTTTGTCGCCGGCGGGGAAGATGCGGCTGCACATATGTTTAGTTCTGATTACCAATGTTCATGGCGTCACCCCGGTCGGACGGGGTGACGCCATGAAGTATCTCGAGCGGGAGCCTCAGCCCGCCAGCGCCAGATAGTCCCGCTTGCCGACCTCCACGCCCTTGTGGCGCAGGATGTCGTAGGCCGTCACGACGTGAAAATAGAAGTTCGGCAGCACCATGTTCAGCGCGTAGTTGCGGCCGGTGAAGTCCACCTTGCGGTCGCGCAGAGTGAGGGTGATGGTCTCCTCCTCGCGGCCGTCGACCTGGTCCGGCCCGACGCTCTCGAGATAGGCGACGGTCTTGGCCAGACGCTCCTGCAGCTGGGCCAGGGTGGTCTCGTTGTCCTCGAAGGGCGGCGGCGTCAGCCCGGCCAGGCGCGCGGCGCCGAACTTGGCGGCGTCGCTGACCCGCTGGATCTGGCCCGACAGCGGGTACATGTCGGGGGCGAGGCGGGCCTCGACCAGCGTGTCGGCCTCGGCATGGGCCGCGGCCTTGTCCAGCAGCGTCGACAGCATGCGCAGCTTCGGCAGCATCACGCCGATCGAGATCTCGTGCAGGGAGAGGGGCAAGGGAATGCTCCGATGGAAGGTGGGCGCCGCATCGGCCCGGGCGTTCGGCGGCAGGTGATTCCTCCGCCCTCGACTCGCTTGCGGTCAAGCGCCGCACGCGTGTCGGCTTGACCGCCGCATCGCCTTCTGTACCAATCGGTAAAGTCAATTCGCCGGTACAATCCAGGAGAACCGTCATGGCCGCCGACCGTCCGCCGCTGCCGCCCTTCACCCGCGAGACCGCGATCCAGAAGGTCCGGGGGGCCGAGGATGGCTGGAACAGCTGCGATCCCCAGCGCGTCTCGCTGGCCTATACCGAGGACAGCCGCTGGCGGAACCGGGCGGAGTTCCCGCAGGGCCGCGCCCAGATCGTCGAGTTCCTGACCCGGAAATGGGCGCGGGAGCTGGAATATCGGCTGATCAAGGAGCTCTGGGCCTTCGAGGGCAACCGCATCGCGGTCCGCTTCGCCTATGAATGGCGCGACGATTCCCGCCAATGGTACCGCTCCTATGGCAATGAGAACTGGGAGTTCGACGAGCACGGGCTGATGCGCGTCCGCCACGCCTCGATCAACGACCGGCCGATCGCGGAATCGGAGCGCAAGTTCCACTGGGACCGGTCCGGCCCGCGGCCGGCGGACCATCCAGGCCTCAGCGACCTCGGGCTCTAGCCTTGCCCAGGGTGGTGGCGGAGCGGGCGGATGTGCTGCCCGCCTTGGCCGAGGTGTTCCGCGAGCATGGCTATGAGGGCGCCAGCCTGGCCCTGATCGGCCAGCGCACCGGCCTCGGCAAGGGCAGCCTCTATCACTTCTTCCCGGGCGGTAAGGAGGAGATGGCGGCGGCGGTTCTGGCCGAGATTGACGGTTGGTTCGAGCAGCACATCTTCCGCCCTTTGCGGGAGGAGGATCCGCACCGCGCGGTGCCGGAGATGATCCGCGCGGTCGACGGCTATTTCCGCTCCGGCCGCCGGGTCTGCCTGGTCGGTGCCTTCGCGCTCGGCGATGTCCGCGACCGCTTCGCCGACGCCATCCGCGGCTATTTCGCCGCCTGGACCGATGCGCTGGCGCTGGGGCTGGAGCGGGGCGGGCTGGCCGAGGACGAGGCTCGCGACCGGGCGGAGGAGGCGGTGGCGGCGATCCAGGGCGCCCTGGTCCTGGCCCGGGCGCTCGACGAGACCGCCGCCTTCCGCCGCTCGCTGGCGCGGATCGAGGCCCGGCTCACGGCCGCGTGACCGGGTCCTCGCCCAGGAAATCGATGAGTGCCTCCGCGGTCTCCTCCGGCCGCTCCTCCTGCAGCGTGTGGCCGCAGGGCAGGGGGCGGCCGCGGACATTTGCCGCCTTGTCGCGCCAGGTCTGCAGCACGTCGTACAGTTCGCCGACCACGCCCTTCGCGCCCCAGAGCGCCAGCAGCGGCGCCTCGACGCGGCGATCGGCGTCGGCGGCGTCGTGCTCCAGGTCGATCGTGGCGGCCGCGCGATAGTCTTCGCAAATGGCGTGGATCGCGTCGGGCTGGCGGTAGCAGCGCAGATACTCCTGCACCAGGGCCTCACGCGGCACGCCCGGCGTCCGGCTCTGCCCGGCCAGGTGGTGGCGCAGGAAGAATTCCGGGTCGGCCTCGATCAGCCGCTCTGGCAGCGGTGCCGGCTGGATCAGGAAGAACCACCAGAAATAGCGAGTGGCGAATTCGCGGTCGGTGCGGGCGTACATCGTCGCCGTTGGCGCGATGTCCAGCACCGCGATGCGGCGCACCGCCTCCGGATGGTCCAGCGCCATGCGGTGGGCGACGCGGCCGCCGCGGTCATGGCCGACCACGGCGAAGCTCTCGTGGCCGAGGGCGCGCATCACCGCCACCTGGTCGGCGGCCATTGCCCGCTTCGAGTAGTGCGTGTGGTTCTCGCCGCCCTCCGGCCGGGAACTGTTGCCATAGCCGCGCAGGTCGGCGGCGACCACCGTGTATCCGGCTGCGACGAGCCGAGGCGCCACCTCGCACCAGGTGACATGGGTCTGCGGGTGGCCGTGCAGCAGCAGCACCGGGGGCCCGTCGCCGCCGCGCACGCCATGAATGCGGATCCCGGGCGCGGTCTCGATGTCGAAGGGCGTGAAGCCGGGCATCAGATCCTGGGTCATTGGTCCCCAGTCTCTCAGCGCCGGAGCGGCAGCTGGTAGCGGAATTCGTCGCTGGGGCCGCCCTTGAAGTGATCGGCGTTGCGGATCAGCCCGGTCCGTTCGAAACCGAGCGCCTCGACCAGGGCGATCGAGGCCGCGTTGCGGGTGTCGATCGAGGCCCCGATCGCGGTGACCGCCGGCTCGGCCGCCAGCGCCGCGACCACGGCGCCGACCGCCCGGCGGCCGATGCCGCGCCCCTGGCAGCGACGGAAGACGAAATAGGCGATGTCGGCCGCGCCGCTGCTGCCGACCGTGGCCTCCACCAGCCCGGCATAGCTGTGGTCGGGAACGCGGATCGCCCAGTTCAGCCAGGCCTGGTCCCCGGCCGGCGACCGCCGCGCCGCCAGTCGCTCGAACCGGGCCCGCAGCGTCGCGGCGTCGGCTGGCGGCTGCTGCGGGATGAAGCGGTAGAGGGTCGGGTCCGCCAAGCCGTCGAACAGCCCCTCGGCATGGCTGGGGCGCAGCGGCTCCAGCCGCAGCTCTCCGGCGGCGAGCACCGTCTCCGCCAGGGCGGCGATGGCCGGGCTCAATGCGCCCGGTCGGCGGGCGGCTGCGAGATCCGGTCGACCAGGGCGATGCCGATCGCCGACAGGATGAACACGCTGTGGATCACCGTCTGCAGGATGATGCCGGTCTCGGTGTAGCCGGTGTTCTCCGCCGCCCCGACATTGCCGGCGCCGATGAAGGTGCGCAGCAGGTGGATCGACGAGATGCCGATGATCGCCATGGCCAGCTTGACCTTCAGGATGCTGGCATTGACGTGGTCGAGCCATTCCGGCTGGTCGGGATGGCCGGCCAGCCTGAGGCGGGAGACGAAGGTCTCGTAGCCGCCGATGATGACCATGATCAGCAGGTTCGAGATCATCACCACATCGATCAGCCCCAGCACCACCAGCATGATCTGCTGCTCGGTGAAGTCGATGGCGTGGATCACCAGGTGCCACAGCTCCTTCAGGAACAGGAAGGCATAGACCGCCTGCGCCACGATCAGGCCGAGATACAGCGGCAGCTGCAGCCAGCGTGAGCCGAAGATCACGGCGGGCAGCGGGCGCAGCTTGGGCGGCGTCGGATCGGGGGAGGCGTCGCGGTCCTGCGGCATGGTCGGCTCCGGAAGCGGTGGTCGAGCGCCTTATACAGGCGCGGCGCGCCCGGTCGGAGAGGGATTTCCGGAAAGCCGGCTGTGCGCCTCGATTCGTCGGGGGTGCCATTCTTTCGACAAACATGATAGGTTTGAATGGCTTGTCGTCGATCCCTGCGATCACGATGCAAGACAGGGCGCTTGTGCCCGGGGGAGTCTGGAGGGGGCCGCCATGGCCGGTAGGGGACGCTGGCTGAAGACCGCCGGTATGCTCGGTCTGGTCGCAGGGTTGATCGCCGCGTGCGGCAGCGACAAGCCCCGGCCGTCCGGCAGCAACATCGCCTATTGGGAACCGCAGATCCAGAAGGCGTCGAAGCGCTTCAACGTGCCGCCGGAATGGATCCGCGAGGTGATGCGGATCGAGAGCGGCGGCCGGTCGACTTGGAAGGGCGGCCAGCCGATCACCAGCTCCGCCGGCGCCCAGGGCCTGATGCAGGTGATGCCCGCGACCTATGAGGAGCTGCGCCAGAAGCACAGCCTCGGCCGCGACCCCTACGATCCGGAAAACAACATCATGGCGGGCACGGCCTATATCCGTGAGCTGTACGAGATGTACGGCTCACCGGGCTTCCTCGGCGCCTATAACGCGGGCCCCGGCCGCTACCGGCAATATGTCGAGGACGGGCGCAGCCTGCCGCCGGAGACCCGGCGCTACATGGACATCGTCGGGACGCAGATCGCCGGCATCGAGCCGGGCTCCAGCCGGCCCGACCGGATGACGCAATACGCCGAGCAGCAGATCCAGAACCGGGTCGACGACGCGGTTGCGGCCCGCACCGGCCAGCCGGGCAATCGGTCGCCGGTGGTGATGGCGATGGCGCCGATCCCCGACCGGCTGTCGCCGGAGGAGCAGGGCACGATGAGCCGGGTCGACGCGGCCATCGCCGACCGCACCGGCCAGCCGCTTGCGGCGCAGCCCATCCCGGTCCAGGCAGCGCCGATCCGGCAGGCGCCGCTGCCGGCGCCGGCGTCGCGCCCGGTGGTGGTGGCAATGCAGCCGATCCCGGACCGGGTGGCGCCGATGCCGGCAGCGGTCGCACCGATCGCACCGGTCCGCCAGGCGGCGGTCCGGCCCGCGCCCGTCCGCATGGCGCCGATTCCCGACCAGCCGCAGGTCGCGCCGGTCGACGACGTGCTGCTGGCGATGGCCGCCTCGCAGCCGGAGCGGCCGAGCCCGGCCCCGGTCGCGACCCGCCCGGCTGCCCAGCCGCAGGCCCGGCAGGCCAGGGCCGTGCCTGGACCCGCGCCGGCCGTGGTGACGGTTGCGCCGACCCGGGTGGCGGCGACCGCTCCCGCGGTACCGGTCCGGCGCCAGGCAGGCAGCCTGCCCAGCGGCTGGTACGTGCCTTCGGCGCCGGGCAAGTAGCCGGTTGACCTCGGTTGTCGAAGTTGTCGTCTTTGAGGCTGAACTCGCTGCTGCGGGCCGCAACGGCTGGCAGAGATGTAGGGCGCTGCGGGCTGCCGCGGCGATGGGGATCGTCTCTTGGCTGTATGCTTGCAGGCGCCGGATTCGCCACCGCCCCGCCCACGAGACTGGACGAACTTTCTTGTTTTCAGCCGCCTACCTCGTATAGGGGATGGCGGTCGATTTTGATGGGTCTTCATCCCTATTTTAGGCTAGTTCAGCCGAAAGCCGAATTTGTGCATAGTTCAACCACGGGGTAGTGGTCATAGAATATTATTGAGCAACTGGCATAAAATATTATTAAAAATTGATGTAATTTGTGGCAACAATTCCCGAATAATTGTCTCGGGTGGCCAAAATAAATGGAATTGCACAGAATGGTCTGCCGCTCCGCTCAAGAAGACTGCCCTGCTTGCAGCGGGGCGGCATCAACCTAAGGAGCACGAGATGTCCCTGAGCATTGCCATTCCTGAACTCCCGTCGCAGCTGTCCTCGATTTTTGCGCCCCGGCCGGTCGTGGAGGCGCGCGAGCCAGCCCATATCGAAGTGGCCCGCAGCCACTACCGCAACCTGGCCGTCAGGCTCGATCCGGCCGACCGGACCTACTGGTGCTACATGCAGCCGGAAGGCCGGCCGAGCTTCACGCCGGAGCTGCTGCACGACATCACCGACATGCAGCAGTCGATCCGACGCATGTTCATCGAACGGGCGGATGAGGAGCCGCCGATCCGCTACTTCGTCTTCGCCTCGGGGCTCCCGGGGATCTACAGCCTGGGCGGCGATCTGGGTCTGTTCATCGAGAAGATCCGGCTCGGGGACCGGGCGGCGCTTCGCCGTTATGCCCATGCCGCGATCGAGCCGATCCATCGCAACTACGCCGCCTTCGACACGCCGATCATCACCATGGCCCTGGTCCAGGGCGACGCTCTTGGCGGCGGCTTCGAATGCGCGTTGTCGCTCGACATGATCGTGGCTGAGCGGAGCAGCAAGATGGGGCTGCCCGAGATCCTGTTCAACCTGTTCCCGGGCATGGGGGCTTACAGCTTCCTGTCCCGTCGCATCGGCGCTGTGGCGACCGAGAAGATGATCACCAGCGGGCGGATCTACACCGCCGAGGAGCTGCACGAGATGGGCATCGTCGATGTGCTGGCCGAGGACGGCAAAGGCACCGAGGCGATCCATGAGTACATCGCCGAGAACGGGCGCAAATACAATGCGCACCGGGCCCTGATCCAGGCCCGGCGCCGGGTCAACCCGATCACGCTCGGCGAGTTGCGGGACGTGGTCGACATCTGGGCCGACGCTTGCCTCGGCCTCAGCGAATCAGATCTTCGCAAGATGGCGCGGCTGACCCAGGCCCAGGATCGTCGGCGCGCCGCGGTGGTGCCGACGATCGCGGCCGAGTGACGTTCGATCTCATGGTCCAAGGGGCAGCTGGGGCGACGGGCGGGGGAGCCGGTCGCCTCATTTCCCGGGCCTGGATCAGCCTTCTCTGGCCGGCCGGGCGGCGGCGCCGCGCCGCCGCAGCAGGATCGGGCGCAGGCGCTCCATTTCGGCCGCCAGACGCCGCAGATGAGCCTGGCCGTTGCGGGCGAGATCCGGCCCGCTGATCCCCTGCCAGTCCTGGCAGAGGTCCGACAGGCCGCGTGCACCGATATTCGCGGTGGCGCTGCGCAGGGCATGGGCATTCGCCCGGAACAGCACGGCGTCTCCCTTCTGCACCGAGATCCTCATATCCTCGGCAACCGTCTCGATATCCGCCAGGAAATCATCGATCAGCTCGACCAGGAAATCGTTGCCGCCGAGGGCTTCCAGGCGGTCGATGACGCGCATGTCGACCGCGGCCGGGCCGGCCTGCGGCAGGGCCATGACGTTGTCCGGCAGCGGTTGCGGCGGCGTTGCCGGGACATGTCCCTCCAGGACGTCGTCGATCGCGGCGAACAGTTGCTCGGGTTCGATCGGCTTGGTCAGGCAGGCGTCCATGCCGGCCTCGGTGCAGCGCGCCGCGACGCCGGGCGTGGCATCGGCGGTCAGGGCAATGATCGGGAGATGCGGCCGGTCCAGCGCGGTGAAGCGGTACAGCTTGGTGGCTTCGATGCCGTTCATCACCGGCATGTTGATGTCCATCAGGACCAGGTCGAAGGTCGCCGCGTCGAGTGCGTCGAGCGCCTCCTCGCCATTGCCGACCAGTTGGACCTGATGGCCGGCCCGCACCAGCATCTCCCGCAGGACCTTCTGGTTGATACGGTTGTCGTCCGCGACCAGGACGGACAGGTTGCGCTGCGCCAGGGCAGGGCGGCGGGCTGCCGCGGCCTTCGGCTTGCCATGCGAGCGCCCGGCCTGTGCGATGCGCAGGGCGATGCCGATGGTCCGGGCATCCGCATCGGCGGGGATGGTGGTGGCGAAGACCTCCGTCAGGTCTCGCGGCACGACTTCGCCGGCGACCGTGCCGGCCAGCAGGATCGGGCGGACGGCCGGTGCCGAACGCAGCGCGGCGAGGACTGACGCCCGCCGGCTCGGATCGCTCGGCACGGCACCGCCGTCGATGACCAGGACCGCGGCCGTGTCGGCGGAGCGCAGGGGTTGCCAAGCCAGCATCGCGTCGATTGTGCCGAAGGTCTCGACCGTGCCGGCGACCGGTGTGAGCAGCGGCATCAGCCGCCCGATCAGCGTCGCGTCCGGGGCGATCACGCCGAGGATGGGGATCGGCTCGGCGGCAGGCTGCTCCTCGGCATCGGTGGGGCGGTCGAACTCCAGCGTGAACCAGAAGGTGCTGCCGACGCCGGGGGTGCTGTCGACCCCGATCTCGCCGCCGAGCAGGGTGACCAGCCGCTTGCAGATGGCGAGGCCCAGCCCGGTGCCGCCGAACCGGTCCATGATCGAGGCGTCGGCCTGGCGGAAACTCTCGAAGATGTGGCCGGACGCCTCCGGCGCGATGCCGATGCCGGTGTCCGAGATCTCGAAGCGCAGCCGCGGCCGCTCGCCAGGCTCCGTCTCGGGCCGGACCGAGACCACCACGCTGCCGGCCTCGGTGAACTTGACGGCGTTGCCGAGCAGGTTGAGCACGACCTCGCGGAGATGCCGCTCGCTGCCCCGCAGCCGCAGCGGCACGCGATGGTCGATGTAGATGCCGAGGTGCAGGCCCTTGGCTTTCGCCTCGGTCAGGATCATCGCCCGCATCTCCGCCAGCACCGACGGCAGGTCGAAATCGGCGGCCTGCACCGTCATCTGCCCGGCTTCGATGCGGGAGAAATCCAGGATATCGTTGATCAGCGCCAGCAGCTGCTTGCCGGCCGAGACGACGGTCTGCGTCATCTCCTGCTGCGACGGGTTCAGCTTGGTGTCGTGCAGCAGCGATCCCATGCCGATGATGGCGGTCAGCGGCGTCCGCAGCTCGTGGCTGACGCTGGCCAGGAACATGCTCTTCGCCTGGCTCGCCTCCTCGGCCTGCTGCTTGGCCCGGGACAGCTTGCGGATCAGGGTGGCGGCATAGGCCGGCAGCAGCACCATGCCGCCGAGCAGGCCGGCCGACAGGGCGCCATGCGCGCGCCAGAACTCGGTCGTCGCCACCACCGCGCCGAACGAGGCCAGGCCGGCGCCGGTGGCCAGCGCGAGGAAGGCGATGCCGAAGCGGAAGCCGTTGCCGAAGATGACCCACAGATAGATCGGGAACAGGATCGTGGTGGCCTCGCCGCCGATCTGCATCTCCCAGAACATGGCGCCGAAATCGACCAGGATGGCGACGATCCGGCGCGGGCGGCAGATCGCCGGGTACACGGCGATATGGGTCAGGACGGCGACGTTGGCCGTGATGTAGCCGGCCAGGACGGCGACCGCTTCCAGATCGTAATGCCCGGTCGCCAGCACGTAGATCAGGATGGCGACGGCGAAGACGATGCCGTTGAGCCGCATCTCATGCTCGCTGTCCGGACGGTTCCGGAAGCGCTGCAGGAGGCGCCGGATCGGGGATCTCGATCCCGCCTGCGATCTGCTGCCGGTCATCGGTCGCCACCCCGTCCGGGGCGGGCGCCGTCGGGCATGTCGTCGACCAGCTGCAGCAGCCGCTGCCCGGCCGACACCAGCCGTCGCGCCATCTCCCGCTGCACCGGGCTGAGCCTGGTGTCCTGCAGCACCGATCCGGTGCCGATGATGGCCGTCAGCGGCGTGCGCAGCTCATGGCTCATGCCGGCCAGCAGCAAGGCCTTCTCCCGGTTCTCCGCCTCGGCCTTCCGCCGATCCGTTGACAGCTTGCGGATCAGGCGCATGGCGCCGAGCGGCACCAGCAGCATGCCGACGAGCAGGCCGGCGGCCAAGGTGCCATGGGCGCTCCAGAACGGCGTCGTCGCCACCACGGCGCCGAACGAGACCAGGCCGGCCGCCGTCGCCAGGGCCAGGAAGGCCGGCCCGAACCGGAACCCGTTGCCCAGGATGACCCAGAAGAACAGCGGGACCAGGACGGCCGTGGTCTCGCCGCCGATCCGCATGACGCAGAACAGGGCGCCGAGATCGCTGACGACCGAGAAGATCCGGCGCGGGCGGCAGATGCCGGGATGCAGCAGGATGTGGCCGAGCACGGCGACGTTGATGACGAGGTAGACGGGCGGGACGGCGAGGATGCCGGGGTCGTCGCCGGCTGCCGCCAGCAGATAGACCAGGATGGCGGTGCCGAAGCCGAGGGCGTTGAACCGCATTTCATGTTCGCTGTCCGGGCGGGCCCGGAGGCGCTGCGCGATACGCGCGCCCAGGGATCTTGGCCCCACCTGCGGTTTGCTGTCGGTCATCTCCAAAACCACTCCAGCCCGGCGGCGCCGTCATGCCGACCGGGACCATCACCGAACACCGGATGGGATGACCAAAGACCTGCCGGCCGGCCTATCCCATGCGAACTCTCACCGCTGGTTGTTCGGCATCAACCTGAGGAAATGAAACCTCTGAACCTCGTCGCAGACCAGCATGCGGTTCCTCTCGAGCCGCCTGGGAGTTTCCTCCCCTTCGGCGGTCGCGTCTAGGGGCCAAGATCAGCGGCGGCCCGCACCATCGGCATCCGGCCGCGGATCGACGTCCCGACCGTTACGAAATCCGGCCGCCCGCCGGCCAGCGCCGCACGAAGTCTCGCAGCTGGTCGTCCGGCATCGGTCTGGCGAAATGAAATCCCTGGACCTCGTCGCAGCCCAGCTGGCGGATGGTCTCGAGCTGCTCGGAGGTTTCCACCCCTTCGGCGGTCACCTCCAGGCCCAGATCATGGCCGAGATTGGTGATCGCCCGCACGATCGCCGTATCCCCCGGGCTGGTCTCCAGGTTGCGGATGAAGCTGCGGTCGATCTTGAGGCGGTTGACCCGAAAGATCTTGAGATAGTTGAGCGAAGAGTAGCCGGTGCCGAAATCGTCGATGGCGAAGCGGATGCCGAGGTCGCGCAGCTCGGTGATCTTGCTCGCCGCCGATTCCGCGTTCTGGATCAGCACACCTTCGGTCAGCTCCAGCTCCAGCGCCGATGCGGCCAGGCCGGTGTCCTCCAGGGTCTGGCGGATCAGCTGGCTGATGTCCTGCTTGCGGAACTGCAGCGACGTCAAATTGACGCCGACGCGCAGCGACAGCCCGTCATGGGCCCAGGCGGCGCCCTGAGCGCAGGCTTCGCGCAGGGCCCAGGTGTTCATGGCGATGATCAGCCCGCTCTCCTCCGCCGCCGGCAGGAACTGCGCCGGCAGCAGCAGGCCGCGGGTCGGGTGCTGCCAGCGCATCAGCGCCTCGGCGCCGACGATCCGGCCGCTGTGCAGGTCGATCTGCGGCTGGTAATGCAGCACGAACTGGTCGGCCTCGACTGCGGCCCGCAGCTCCGCCTCCAGCACGACAGCGTCCTGGATGCCGACATTCAGCTCGGAAGCGAAGAAGCGGTACTCGCCCGGCCCGTCGGCCTTGGCCCGGTACATCGCCAGGTCGGCGTTGCGGAACAGCTGGTCCGGATCGTTCCCATCCTGCGGATGCAGGGTGATGCCGATGCTGGCGGTCAGCGACACGGTGCTGTCGCTGCGGATATGCGGCCGGGCGATCTCCTGCAGGATCAGCGCCGCCGTGGCGGCCGCGTCCTCGCTCCGCGCCGGCCCCAGCTGCAGCACCGCGAACTCGTCGCCGCCGAGCCGGGCGACGATGTCTCCCGGCCGCGCGGTCACGCTCAGCCGGCGCGCCACCTCCTGCAGGATCTGATCGCCGAAATGGTGGCCCAGCGCGTCGTTGATCGACTTGAAGCGGTCGAGATCCAGGAAATGCAGGGCGAAGGCGGCGTCGGCGTCCCGGGCCAGGATGCGGCGGATCCGGTTCAGCAGGTGCGTCCGGTTCGGCAGGTCGGTCAGCGCGTCGTGGTTGGCCAGATGGTGCAGATGCTCCTCGGCCAGCTTGCGGTCGGTGATGTCGAGCGCCGTGGTCAGGACGCTCTCGACCTGGTTGGTCGCGTCCCGCAGCGGCGCCTTGCTGGTCAGGAACACCTGCCGCACGCCGCTACGCTCGACCACCTCCTCATAGCTCGGCAGCGGCTCGCCGGAGGCGAAGACCAGCTGGTCCAGCTGCCGGCTGCGCTCGCCGCGCTCCGGCCCGAACACGGCGGCGACGTCCTCGCCGACCAGGGCGGCGGGGGTCGAGCCGCTGATCGCCGCCTGATAGGCGTTGACGAAGACGCAGCGGCCGTCGCGGTCGGCCGCGCTGATCATCGCCGGCACCGTGTCGATCACCTGGGCCAGCGCCTCGCGGCTGTTGCGCAGCGCCTCCTCCTGGCTGCGCCGGGTGCGCTCCAGCTCGCGCTCCAGCGTTGCGGCGCGGCGCTTGACCCGCTGCTGCTGCCGGCGCAGCCGCAGCAGGTTGCGGGCCCGGGTCATGAATTCGTGGTGGTCGACCGGGCTCTGCAGGAAGTCTGTGGCGCCGGCCTCCAGCGCCTGCAGCCGGAAGCTGCGGTCGTCATAGGCGGTGATGACGATCACCGGCACGTCGGCGACATGCGGGTTGCCGCGCATCCGGCGGGTGAACTCGGCGCCGTCCAGATTCGGCATCTTGTAGTCGGCGATCACCAGGTCGGGGGTGTGGCCGCCCAGCCAGTCCAGCGCCTCCAGCGGGTCGCCGAACGCCTGCACGGTCACCTGGCTCTCGAGCGAGGCTGCCAGCTTGGAGAAGATGTGCCGGTTGGTGGGCCGGTCATCCAAGATGACGACGAGCGACATTCGCGCTGGTGAACTCCCTGTCGCACCGGCCGCTGTGCTGTCCGGTGGTATGGCCAATGGCCACTATAGAAGGGCTTTTCGCCGCATTATGAGGGAATTCGTATGATTGCTATTCCGACAGGGTGGCGACCACCGGCGTGTGGTCCGAGGCTTTGTCGCGGCCCCGCGGCTCGCGGTCGATGATGCAGGCCTCGAGCCGGTCGGCGATCTCCGGGCTGGCCAGCAGGTGGTCGATGCGGATGCCATTGTCGGCCTGCCAGGCCTGGCCCTGATAGTCCCAGAAGCTGTAGCCGGTCGCGGTCGGGTTCAGCGCCCGCCACGAATCGGTCAGGCCCAGATGGGTCAGCGCCCGGAAGCGGCGCCGGGTCTCCAGCCGGAACAGCGCGTCGTCGACCCAGGCGGCCGGGTCGGCGGCGTCGCGCGCCTCGGGGATGACGTTGAAGTCGCCGCCCATGACGAAGGGCTGGCCGGCCGCCAGCAGGGTCCCGGCCCGGCGGTGCAGCCGGTCCATCCAGGCCAGCTTGTAGCCGTATTTCTCGGTGCCGGCGGGGTTGCCGTTCGGCAGGTACAGGCCGCAGACCCGGACGCCGCGCACCGTGCCCTCGACATAGCGGGCCTGGACGTCCTCGCCGTCGCCCTCCAGGCCGCTCATCGGATCCTCGATCGGATGCTTCGACAACAGGGCCACGCCGTTATAGCTCTTCTGGCCGTGGATCAGCAGCTTGTAGCCCAGCGCCTCGAACTCGAAGCGCGGGAACGCCTCGGTCTCGCATTTGATCTCCTGCAGCACGGCGACATCGGGGTCGGCGCTGCGCAGCCAGTCCAGCACGTTCGACAGCCGGGCCTTGACCGAATTGACGTTCCAGGTGGCGATGCGCATACCTCAGCGCTCCGCCCGGGAAACCGGCAGGCGATGGGGCAGGGTGGGGCGCATGGCTGGTCCTCCGGGGCTGGGCGGCCCTCCGACTCCGGCGGGCGTGGCCGGTCAGAGTGCGAAGGAAGTGCCGCAGCCGCAAGAGGAGCTGGCGTTCGGGTTCTTGACCTGGAAGGAGGCGCCGATCAACTCCTCGACATAATCGATCTCGGCGCCGGCCAGCAGATCGAGCGAGGTGTCGTCGACCACCACGGTGACGTCGTCGCGCCGGAAGGTCAGGTCGTCGCCATTGACCTTGTCGTCGAAGCTGAAGCCGTACTGGAAGCCGGAGCAGCCGCCGCCGGACACGGCAATGCGCAGCATCAGGGCGTCGTTGCTCTCGGCGCGGCGCAGCTCGGCGATCCGCCGGGCGGCGCTTTCGGTCAGGTTCAGGATGCGGCCATCGTCGGGCATGGCGTGTCCATAGGTCAAACGGGCGGTCGAAACCGGTCCCCTCCAATGTAGGGAGCCGCGAGGCATCTGCAAAGCGCCGCGGAAGATTGCCAGCCCCGCATGCGATGGCTAGCTTGCCTTCGATGACCGCAGCAGCCTACGCCACCGCCCCGGACCGCAGCCGCGGCCGGCTGCATGCCGAGCCGGACAGCGGCATGCGCTCGCCGTTCCAGCGCGACCGCGACCGCATCGTCCATTCCTCGGCGTTCCGCAAGCTGCAGTACAAGACCCAGGTCTTCATCTATCACGAGGGCGACTATTACCGGACCCGGCTGACCCACACGCTGGAGGTGGCGCAGATCGCCCGCACCATCTGCCGGGCGTTGGGCCTGGATGAGGATCTGGGCGAGGCGGTGGCCCTGGCGCATGACCTCGGCCACACCCCATTCGGTCATGCCGGGGAGGACGCGCTGCACGCGGCGATGGCAGGCCATGGCGGCTTCCATCACAACGACCAGACCCTGCGCATCCTGACGGCGCTGGAACAGCGCTACGCCGGCTTCGACGGGCTCAACCTGACCTGGGAGACGCTGGAGGGCGTGGTCAAGCACAACGGCCCGCTGCTGCCGCTGCCGCCCGGCGGGGCGCTGCCGGCGACGATCGACGCCTTCCGCGCCACCTGGGACCTCGACCTCGGCTCGCAGCCGGGGCCGGAGGCGCAGGTGGCGGCGCTGGCCGACGACATCGCCTACACCAACCACGATATCGACGACGCGGTCCGGGCCGGGCTGCTCGACCTCGACGCGCTGCGTGGCCTGCCGCTGGTCGGGCCGGTGCTGGCCGAGGTCGAGGCCCTGCATCCCGGCCTGCCGCGGCGCCGGCTGATCCATGAGACGGTGCGGCGGATGATCGACCAGATGGTCACCGACCTGCTGGCGGAATCGCGCCGCCGCCTGGCAGATTCGGCGCCGGAGTCGGTCGAGGCGATCCGCGCCGCGCCGGTGCCGGCGATCGCCTTCTCCGACGGCGTCGCGGCCGATCTCGCCGTGGTCCGCAGCTTCATGTTCCGCGAGGTCTACCGGCACTATCTGGTCAACCGCGAGACCAGCAAGGCGCGGCGGGTGGTGCGCGATCTGTTCGACCTGTTCACGGCCGAGCCCAACACCTTGCCGACCGACTGGCGCCGCCAGGCCGAGGCCGCTGGCCCGGCCGGGCTGGCGCGGCTGGTGGCCGACTATATCGCCGGCATGACCGACCGCTACGCCCTGCTCGAGCACCAGCGCCTGTTCGCCCTGGACCGGCCGGCGTGAGAAGGGCGGGGCTCTGTCAAAATGATTCATCATTGAATCAATTTCTTATCGCCCGTTTCTCCGATTCGCGTTACGATTCCGAATCAGTCGGGGGATAGTATGGTCGACACCGCCACTCAGCTGCGACTCGCACCGGACGGACAATGGGTGGAGGCGCCTTACGCGCTGCCCATGACTGCGCCCGCCGCGGTCCAGCTCAGGCCGGTGCAGGCCTCGCCGCCCTGGCGCATCATCGTCCCGGCCGGGGTGATCCTGGTCGTGATCCTGCTGTTCGCCGGCGTGCTGATCTCGACCTACACCTCCGGCGGCGCGGTAACGATGGAAGGCGGGGTGCCGATCATCCGCGCCGACCGCACCGAATTCCGCACCCGGCCGGAACAGCCGGGCGGCATCGACATTCCGAACCAGGACCGTCTCGTGCTGCAGGATCTCGGCCGCCGCCAGGCGCCGGTGAATGTGGCCACCGTGCTGCCGCCGCCGGAGCAGCCGATGCCGCGGCCGGTCCAGGCCGGCACCGACCAGCGCGGCTGGCGCCTGCCGCTGCCGGCCGCCGCGTCCGGCGCCGGGGTGGTGGAGATCCTGCTCGCG
>NZ_JBFRCU010000097.1:0-26877 GCF_052113205.1 Inquilinus sp. YAF38
GGCGAAGAGAGCAGCCTGCACGTCGCCGCCGGCGCCTCCGGACCCGCCGGTCGAGCCCAAGGTGACCTTGACCGCCCCGCTGGCTCCGGTGCCGAAATCCTGCGTGTTGCCGCTGCCGAACCCGGCATCGCCGCCGCCGCCGCCGATAGACTGCGCCTTGAGTCCGGTCGCGAAGTCGCCATAGGTGACGATGGAGGTCGGGGCCAGACCCTGGTCCGGGGTGAGGTCGTAACCGCCCTGGCCCTGGTTCAGGCTCTGGTCCCATGTGAACGTGCCGCCGAGCGCGACCTGCACCAGACCGCCCGCGCCGCCGCCGCCGCCGGTGCCGCCCATCGAGACCGTGATCGACAAGCCTTCCGAGTGGGCGTCACTTGGCACCGACAACTCACCATATCCCAGCACTGCGGCGCTCGCGGAGGAGTCGCCGCCGGCGCCGCCGCCGCCGCCGATGCTCTGGGCCAGCACGGCGGTGGACCCCTGGCCGTTGGTGGTGATGGTGCCGCCGTCCGACAGGGAGAATTGCACGGTACTTCCGGCGCCGCCGCTGCCGCCTTTCCCGCCCAGGGACACTGAGCTGGCCACCCCGACCTGGCTGCCGCCGCCGGTCACCGGGATCGCGATGGCCACGGCCTTCGACATCGCCGATCCGCCGAGCCCGCCCCCGCCGCCGATGCTCTGGACCACGACCCCGTAGCTGTCGACCGGAAGCGTGTTGCAGGGCAGCGATGAGCAGCTGCTCGGATCGCTGCTGTCGCCAGTGAGCCCCTGATCCTGGCCGGTCGCGATCGAACCGCCTGTCACTTCGACGACAGCCGAACCGCCGGCTCCGCCATCGCCACCCGTGCCGCCGACCGTCACGTCGGACGCAAAGCCGGGTCCGATGGAGCCGGCGAAGGCCTGGCCACCGGTTCCGCCGCCTCCGCCGATCGACTGCGCCACAAGGCCGGGCGACTTCGAGCCGGAGGTCGTGACCGTCGCCCCGGTTGTCAGGATGTCGACTGGTCCTCCGGTGCCCCCCGTGCCGGCCGTGCCGCCAATGCCGACCCCGGCGAACAGCCCCCCGGTCGCGGCATTTCCGCCGTTGCCGCCGCCGCCGCCGATCGACTGCATCACCATGGCGGCGGCACCGTCCCCCGACGTGCTGGTCTGGGTGCCCGGGTCGAGCTTGCCAATGGCCCATCCGCCGTTGCCGCCGCCGGTGCCGGTGCCGCCGATGGTCACGAAAACGCCGGCTGAACCGCCGCCATCGCCGCCGCCGCCGCCGATCGACTGGCCCAGCACGCCGATGGCGGAGATGCCGCTGGTCGTGAGGATATTGTCGCTCGTGGTCGAGATATCTCCGTTCCCTGCCGTGAAGCTCACGGTGCCGCCATCGGCCGCGAAGCCGCCGCTGCCGCCGACATTCGAGATGACGCCGCTGGCGTTGCCGCCGGCACCGCCGCCGCCGCCGATTGACTGAAGCAGGACGCCGAACGCATTCGGCCCGATCGTCGTGACCGTCCCGTTGGTCTCCACGCTGGCCTCGTCGGAGGTGCCGCCTGTGGCCCCTGTGCCGCCGTTGGAGTGAAAGAGACCCCAGGAGGCGCCGCCGGACCCGCCGCCCCCGGCCAGCGACTGTGCGACGATGCCATGGGCCGCCTGGCCCTGGGTGCTGATCGAGCCGTTGTTGTCCACCGCCGCGGGGCCTGCATCGCCGCCCGTGCCGCCCGTGCCGCCGCTGTCGTTGTTTCCGTCTCCTCCCAGGCCGGCTGCCCCGCCGAGAGACTGCGCCAGGATGCCGACGGAACTTCCCCCCGTCGTCGTGATGACGGAGCCGTCGCCGACGGTGACCGTCACAGCGCCCGCGGCGCCGCCGTTCCCGCCGTTCCCACCCTTGAATTTCTCACCGGTTCCGCCGCCGCCGGTGCCGCCGGCACCGCCCTCGGACTGGGCGACGATGCCGGGAGAGGACGTGCCGCCGGTGGAGATGATGGCGGTGAGGCCGACAGAAGAGTCGCCGATATCGCCGCCGACAACGACGTCACCGGCTGCTCCGCCCGCGCCGCCCGCGCCGCCGGAGCTGTCACCGCCCAGGCCGGTATCTACATAGCCGCCGAGACCGCCTTGCCCGCCGAGGCTGACGGCATAGGCGCCGGGCGAGCTGTTACCCGCCGTGGTCGCGGTGACGGCATTCGCGGTCGCGCCGGCCAGGATGATCCCGACGGTGCCGGTGACCGCACCACCGCCGCCGCCGGCGCCGCCCGTAACGCCTCCGGCGCTGTCGCTGTTCGCTCCGCCGACCCCTCCGACGCCCCCTTGGCCCAAGGCCAGGAAGCCGGGCAGGCTGTTGCCGGACGGAGCCTCAGCCGCGCTGGTGGCCGTGACCGTCGGCGCGTTGACCGCTCCTCCCGGGCCGCCCGGGCCACCGAAGTCCGACCCGCCCCCCTGTCCCACGGTGCCGAAGATGCAGTCGTAATAGACCCCCTGCGGGCAGCTTTGCGCCGCGGCCGGGGCCGGCATGGCGAGCCAGGCGGTGGTGCCGAGCAGTCCGGCGATCAGGCCGGACCGGGAGAGGGAGGGCATCATCCTGCGCGAGAGGGGCCGCGCCGCTCGGGTCGGAGCGCCGGACTCTCCGGCCGCGCTGGCCACGGTCCGCATGCAGGTCGTGGAACGGGTGTCGGACGTCGGCGTGTTCGCCATCTCAGCCCCCAAAGATCGCTCATTCAATGCCGCATCTCCGTCCGGCGCGGACAGGTCCCCACGTCGCGGCGCCGGTCATCCAATGCGGATGTAAAGGGCAGCTTATGCCCATAAACCGGTATGTCTTAGGTCCAGATGGGTAGATTCGATGGGTCCAGATTCTGGCTTCGGTGGGATCTTGATCGTGACGCTCGATCGGCGCCTTGTCTTTGGCGATCCGATGGCACAGCTCGGCCGTTACTTGTCATTCGGACCCGTTGCAGTGTTCCGCATTGACTGGCTGCTTGCCGACGGCAGATGCCGGCTTGACGCGAACTCTGATCGGACCCGGCCTGATCGTTATTGACTGATCAGTCCATAATCGCTATCCGTGGCGCATGGTGAGACCACGGGAATTCGATCGCGGCGGTGCCTTGCAGCGGGCGATGCGGGTGTTCTGGGCCCGCGGCTTCGCCGCGGCCTCGACCGACGACCTGGTCCAGGCGATGGGGATCGGCCGGCAGAGCCTCTACAACGCCTTCGGCGACAAGCGGCGGCTGTATCTCGAGGCGCTGGAGGCCTATCAGCAGGGCACGGTCGGCGGCCATCTGCAGCGGCTGGGCGCCCCCGCCTCGCCGCTGGCCGGCCTGCGCGACCTGCTGCTCGGCCTGATCGCCGAGGATGACGGGCTGCGCGGCCTGGGCTGCATGGGCGTGGGCTCGGTCGGCGAGTTCGGCGCGTCCGATCCGGATGTCGCCGCGCTGCGGGCGAAGGCGGCGGCGCCGCTGCGGGCCCGGCTGGTCGAGCGCATCCGCGAGGGCCAGGCGGGCGGCGAGATCGACCCGAAGATCGATGCCGGGGATGCCGCGGATTTCATCGCGATGACGATGACCGGGCTGCAGCTTGCCGCCCGCGGCGGCGCCGGGCTCGAGGATCTGCGCCGGATGGCGGCGTTCGCGATCGATCGCCTGACGGCACGGTAAAAGGCCGTTCGGTTCCGGCCGGCTTTGCCATGAACAGTTATGGATCGATCAGTCAAGAACGGACACGAAGATGAGCGACGAGACGGTGGTTCGGCAGAAGGTGGCGCTGGTGTTCGGAGGGTCGCGCGGCATCGGCGCCGCGGCCGCGACGCGGCTGGCCCGGGACGGGTTCACGGTCGCGCTGACCTATGTCTCCCGGCCGGACAAGGCGGAACAGCTGGTCCGCACCATCGAGGCCGGCGGCGGCCGGGCGCTGGCGGTCGAGGCCGACAGCGCCGACCCGGCGGCGATCCGCGCCGCGGTGGCGCGGACGGTGGAGCGCTTCGGCCCGATCGACGCCGTGGTGGTCAATGCCGGCATCCTGCGCCTGGCCACGATCGACGCGTTCGGGCTCGAGGACCTCGACCGGATGCTCGCCATCAACATCCGCGGCGTGTTCCTGGCGATCCAGGCGGCCGCGGCGCAGATGCGCGACGGCGGCCGCGTCATCACCATCGGCAGCTGCGCGGCGGATCGGGCGACGGTCCCCGGGGCCAGCGTCTACGTCATGACCAAGGCGGCGGTGGCGGCCATGGTCAAGGGCATCGCCCTCGACCTGGCGCCGCGCCGGATCACCGTCAACAACATCCAGCCGGGGCCGACCGACACCGACATGAACGAAGGGCACATCCCCGCCTTGACCGGGATGGTCCCGCTGCGCCGCGTCGGCCAGCCGGGGGAAGTCGCGACGCTGGTGTCCTATCTCGCCGGCGACGACTCCGGCTACATGACCGGCGCCAGCCTCACCATCGACGGCGGCTTCGTGCTCTGATCCCGGTGATCCGGCGCCCTACGGCCACAGCGACCAGGCCGCCTCCTGGCACTGCCTGATCGCGTCGCGCAGGGCCGCGGGCGCCGGCCCGGCGCGGAGGACGGCGCGCGAGACCAGCGGCAGCACCCGCCCGCGCGCGGCCGAAAAATTCGCCGCCACATCGGCCATCGCCGCGCCCTGCGGGCCGATGCCGGGCGCCAGCAGCAGGGAATGCGGCAGGCGGTCGATCAGGGCGGCCTCGGCCGGATCGATCGTCGCGCCGACCACGGCGCCCACCGGGCCGACGCCCGGGCCCCGCGCCGCGTTCCAGGCGGTGATCCCGTCGGCCAGGGCCTCGGCCACCGTGCGGCCGTMGGCATGGCGGGCCGATTGCAGCGCGCGGCCCTCCGGGTTCGAGGACCGGACGACGACGAAGACGCCGGTCCCCGTCGCCGCGGCGCGGTCGAACACCGGCCGCAGCGCGTCGAGGCCGAGATAGGCGCTGACGGTCACCGCGTCGCCGCCGAAGCCGCTGCCGGCCCCCAGCATGGCGGCGGCATAGCCGGCCATGGTGCCGGCCAGGTCGCCGCGCTTGGCGTCGATCAGGCACAGCGCCCCACGGCTGCGGATCTGGGCGTTCACGGCGGCCAGCTCGGCCATGCCCTCCGGGCCGAAGCGCTCGAAGAAACCGGATTGCGGCTTGATCACCGCGACCAGACCGTCCGCCGCCTCCAGCACCCGGCCGCAGAAGCTGCGCAGCCCGGCCGGGTCTTCGGCCAGCCCCCAGTGCCGCAGCAGCTCCGGCGACGGGTCGAGGCCGAGGCAGAGCGGCGATCGGTGGATCGAGAGGTCGGCGAAACGCTCGGCGAAGCTGGCCATCGGTGCGGCTCCTGCTGGGGAATGACCCGGATGTGATCGGGCCTTGGCCTTTCCGCCGCAATCGACTAAGCCGGTCGGGGATGTGAGCTGGGGTCACATGGTCAGGCGGCGGCTGCCATCGCTGAAGGCATTGCAGGCCTTCGAGGCCTTCGCCCGCGCGGGCTCGATGGTGCGCGCGGCGGACGAGCTTTGCGTCACCCACGGCGCCGTCAGCCGCCAGGTCAAGGCGCTGGAGCGGCAGCTGGGCGCGGCGCTGCTGGCCGGCCCGCGGCATGCGCTGACCCTCACCCCGGCGGGGCGGGAGCTCGCCGTCTGCCTGGCGACGGCCTTCGACCGGATCGCGGCCGGGCTGCCCGGGGCCGAGGTGGGCGAGGAGCTGGTGGTCTCCTCGCCCGGCACCTTCGCCATGAAGTGGCTGATCCCGCGCCTCGCCGGCTTCATCGAGGCCAACCCCGGCATCCAGGTCCGGATCGTCGAGGATGGCGGCCCGGTCGAATTCGGCCGCGGCGGCATCCAGGCCGCGATCCGGCCGCATCGCGGCGCGGCGCCGCCGGGCATGGCCGCGACGCCCTTCCTGGCCCATGCCTTCGGCCCCGTCCTCTCCCCCGGCCTGTTCGGCAAGGCGGGCCGCGCGGAGGCGCTACTGCTGCCGCGGCTGCACAGCGAGACCTTCGCCGAGAGCTGGGCCCGCTGGGCGGCGGATGCCGGCATCGACTTGCCGCGGCCGGCGGCCGAGCGGTCGTTCGAGCACAACTCCTACATGCTGGAGGCGGCGGCGGCCGGGCTGGGCATCGCGGTCACGGCCTGGGCCTTCGCACAATCCGACATCGAGGCCGGACGGCTGGTCGCGCCCTGGGGCTTCCGGCCGCTCCCCACCCGCTTCACCTGCCTGCGGCCGACGCTGGCCAGCCACCCGGCGGCGGACCGCCTGGCCCGCTGGCTGGTGGCGGAAGGCCGCAAGGCCAGGCCGCCGCCGGCCGGCTGACGCCCGGACGCTCCGCTCCTTCAGAAGATCCGGTCGACCGGCGCGGTGAACATGTAGCCGACGCCGCGCTCGGTCTTGATCAGCCGCGGTGCGCCCGGCTCGGCTTCCAGCTTCCGCCGCAGCCGCAGCACCTGGACGTCGATCGACCGGTCGAAGATGTCCTCGTGCAGGCGTGTGGCCTGCAGCAGCTGCACCCGCGAGAGCGGCCGCCGCGGCGCGTCGAGGAAGGCGACCAGCAGCGCATACTCGCCCTTCGACAGGCCGACGGCAGACCCGGCCGGATCGGTCAGGACATGGCGCCGGCGGTCCAGGACCCAGCCGCCGAAGCGGACGCGGCCGCGGTCCGGCCCGCCCCCCGGTCCCGGCCAGCCGACCAGCCGCCGCCGCAGCACGGCTCGCACCCGGGCGACGAGCTCGCGCAGCCCGACGGGGGCGGTGATGCAATCATCGGCGCCCAGCTCCAGGCTCAGGACGCGGTCGAGCTCGTCGTCCTGGGTGACGGCGATCACCGGCACGTCGGACTGCGACCGGATCGCGCGCAGCGTCTCCAGCCCCTCGGCCCGGCCGAGATGCAGGATCACCAGACCCGGCACCCTCGCGGCCAGGTCGCGCAGCCCGTCCTGCAGGGTCGATCTCGTTCTGACCTGAAATCCGTAACGATCGAGATAGCCGGCGATCGAGCCCGCGGTTGCCGGGTCAGCCCTGATCACCAGGATTCGTGCCGGATGCTCGCTCCGGGAACTTGCCAGGACCTCTGTCGACCGGGTCGCCGGGGTATCGATGTTCATGATGGGAGACGCTCCACAGTCCGGAGTCTTCCGGTTGCCGCCAAGATGCTTGCGCCTGCCATTCGGCTCGCCATGGGCGGACGTTACCGTCCATCTCGTCGCACCACCGGCATGCCGCACGGCCCGGCCGGTCCCCGCCGCGTGACGGTTCAGCCCGGCTGCCGCTCCCCGATCGTGCCGGTGATCCATGCGCGGAACCGGGCGGCCTCCGGGCGGCGCCAGCGGGCGGGGGTAGAGACCAGCCAGTAGCCGAGGCCGGCATCGATCGTGTCGGAAAAGGCACGCACCAGCCGGCCGGACTGCAGCGCCTCGTCGACCAGCAGCGGCCAGGCCAGCCACAGCCCGTGCCCGGCCAGGGCGGCCTCGACCGCCAGCGACGCGTCGGGGAAGCGCCGGCGCGGATGGCCGGCCAGGGCGGTGGGGCCGCCGGTCGCCAGCCAGGCATCCCAGCCGAACAGGCTCTGCTCGTCCTCGATCAGCGGCACCCCCCGACCGGCTGATGGATCGGCCAGGGCGGCGGCGATCGCAGGGCTCGCGACCGGGATCAGCGGCTGCGGCGCCACCAGCTCGGCCTTCAGGCCGGGCCAGCGGCCGCGGCCGAAGCGGATGCCCAGGTCGATGTCCTCGCGGTCGAACTCGACCAGCCGGCTGGTGGTGACCAGCCGCACCTCCAGCTCCGGGTGGCGCGCTGCCAGCCCGACCAGCCGCGGCACCAGCCACTTCGCGGCGAAGGCCAGGCCGCAGGTGACGGTCACGGTGCCGCGCTCCTGCGCCGTCGCCTCGGCCACCGCCGCGGCGATGCGCTGGAAGCCTTCGCTCAGGCCCGGCAGCAGGCGCCGCCCGGCCGCGGTCGGCACCAGCCCGGCCTCGCCGCGCTCGAACAGGCCCAGGCCCAGCTGCTGCTCCAGCCCGCGCAGCCGGTGGCTCACGGCACTCGGGGTCACGCCCAGCGCGTCGGCGGCACGAGAGAGCGAGCCGAGCCGCCCCACCGCCTCGGCCGCCTGCAGCGCGTTCAGGGAGGGCAGGGGCATGTTGAGATTTCCTCAATAACGCTGAGGACTTCTCGCTTGGATCCGGCACCGTTGCAACGAAATGATGCCACCGGATCCTGAGACTGATTCAAGGCTCGCCATGACGACCGTCCCGTTCCATCTGGTCGATGTCTTCGCCGACCAACCGCTGGCCGGCAACCCGCTGGCCGTGGTGCCGGAGGCGGACGGGCTCGATGAGGCCCTGCTGCGCCGGATCGCGCGCGAGCTCAACCAGTCCGAGACCACCTTCCTGCTGGCGCCGACCGACCCCGGCGCCGCGTCCCGGCTGCGCTCCTTCACCCCGGCCGGGGCCGAGGTCTCGGGCGCCGGCCACAATTCGCTCGGCGCCTGGTGGTGGCTGGCGGAATCGGGGCGGCTCGGCCCGCTCGGCGACGGCCTGGCGCTCACCCAGCAGCTCGGCGGCCGGCTTCTGCCGGTCACGGTCGAGGCGCAGGGCGGCAGGCTCGCCTCGATCGGCCTGACCCAGGGCGAGCCGCAGGCCCTGGCGGAGCATCCCGATCCGGCGGCGCTGGCGGCGGCGCTGGGCCTGCGCGGCGGCGACCTGCTGCCCAACCCACGCACGGTCTCGACCGGCGCGCCGCATCTCATGGTCCAGGCCCGCGACCGCGCCGCGGTGGCGGCGGCCGGCCCGGATGCCGCCCGGCTGCTGGCGGAGCTGCGCCGGGCCGGGGCCCAGGGCTGCTACCTCTACAGCCTCGACCCGATCGACCCCACGGCCGCGGCCCATGCGCGCTTCTTCAACCCGACCGTCGGGCTGTGGGAAGATCCGGCGACCGGCAGCGCCGCCGGCCCGCTGGCCTGGCATCTCGCCGAACGCGGCCTGATGCCGGCGTCTGGCGAGGTCGCGATCGAACAGGGCCACGCGCTCGGCCGGCCCAGCCGCATCGTGGTGCGGCTGGGGCAGGGCCGGGTCGAGCTGCGCGGCCGCTGCGTCACCGTCGCCGGCGGCGCGCTGTATCTCTGATTTTCACCGAAAGGACAGACCATGATCGGAACCCGCATCTTCACCGGCTCGCCTTATGAGGACCGCGCCGGCTACGCCCGCGCCGTGGTGGCGGACGGCTGGGTCCTCGTCTCCGGCACCACCGGCTTCAATGCCACCGACTTCTCCTTCCCGGAGGATGTCGAGAGCCAGTGCGAGAACTGCTTCCGCAACATCGCCTGGGCGCTCGGCCAGGCCGGGGCAGGGCTGGAGCATCTGGTGCGGGTGGTGATCTACGTCACCAGCCAAGCCGAGTTCGAGCGCATCGTGCCGATCATCCGCCGCCACTGCGACGCGGCCCGGCCGGCCAACACCACGATCTTCGCCCAGCTGGTGCAGCCGCATATGCGGGTCGAGATCGAAGCGACGGCGCGGCTGCCGGCGCAGGGGTGAGCCGGTTGCCACTCCCGCGAGTGGCCTTCCAAAAACTCCCAAACCGTCAATCCCCGCGAAAGCGGGGATCTCGTCACGCTTGGGCCGGAAAGAGATTCCCGCTTTCGCGGGAATGACGACAAAGGAAAGGGGATCAAGCCCCGCCCGCCTGCTCGATATGCCGCAGCAGCGGCGCCCAGTCCGTGCGCAGGTCCTCGGCGCGGCGGCCGCGCAGGTCGAACACGCTGAGGCCGTCGGCCGCGGCGTCGGTATAGGCGGCGCTGTCGCGGATCCGCGTCACCACGGTGTGGCCCAGCCCGCCCAGGAAGGCGTCCAGCTGGGCCGCCGCCCGGGTCCGCACCCGCATCCGGTTGCCGACGATGGCCACCGCGGCGCGGCTCTTGCGGATCGCCTTCAGCTCTTCCAGCCGGGTCAGGAAGCGGCGGGTCGCCCCCTCGTCGAAGGCCGAGGGCAGCACCGGCAGGACGATCACATCCGCCATCTTCACCAGCGCCTCGACATCCTTCATCTTCAGCGCCGCCGGGGCGTCGATCACCACCCGCTCGGCATCCTTCGGCACCGCGAACTCCGACTTCGCCCAGTCCAGCCCGGCCAGGGCCGGGGCGGCATCCGGCCGGCGCCTGGCCCAATCCAGGCTGGAATGCTGGCGGTCGACATCGGCCAGGACCGTGAAATGGCCCTGCCCGGCGAAGGCCGAGGCCAGCGTCGTCGCGATCGTGGTCTTGCCGCAGCCGCCCTTGGTGTTCGCGACGAGCACGGAAATCATGCCGGCATCCTTTTCCTGGCCTCGATCCGGCGAGTCGATGAACGGATCAATGGGCCGAACGCAGGTAAACCTGAACTGTCATGCCCGGGCTTGACCCGAGCATCCAGAGACTGTCGACATCCTCTGGATTGCCGGGTCAAGCCCGGCAATGACAATAGAGAGAAAATACCCTGCTGCAGCCGAGGAGACCGGCCATCAGCCTCACTCTTTCGTCCAGAACGGCCTGACCGCTCGGAAGGCATCCCACTGCGCCAGCAGCTCCGGCTCGGTCGATTCGGCGCCGCGGGCGTGCCAGCCCAGCACCATGCCGGCGGCGCGGTGCAGCGCCGGGTCGGCGGAATCGGCGGCCAGGCGCTGCAGCAGCGCCTCGGCGGTGGCGACGTCGTTGAGATGGCCGAAGGCGTCCTGCAGCTTCGACAGCTGCGCCGCGAAGGGCTTGGCCCGCTTCTCCGGATACAGCGGCCGGAAGAAGTCCATGGCGTAGCGCAGCCGCTTCAGCGCGATCCGCACCTGGTGCCGCTGGGGCGGGTCCAGCCGGGCGAGGTGCCGGCCGCCGGTCACCACCTTGCGGTGCGCCCGGCCGATCAGCCGCCCGGCCAGCCCGTCGATCGGCTCGACCAGCTCGGTCAGCGTCGCGGTCGAGGCGTGGTCGCGCCAGCCCCGCCGCTCCAGCCACTCGCCCAGCGTCAGGTGCAGCCGGGCGCAGCGCGGATCGGCCAGGGCCTGGCGCACCCCGGCATAGCCGGCCTCGCGCTGGCGCTGGGCCGCGGCGCGCAGGGCGCCGATGCCGGAATCGTCCGGCCGCATCGTGTCCAGCGGCTCGATCGTGGCGCCCAGGAAGACGTCCCAGTCGCGCGCCGGCCCCAGCGCGCCGGCCAGCCATTTCGACTCGTCGCGCAGCCAGTCCAGCGTCGGCGACGGCACGGTCTTCTTGAACAGGGTCAGCGCCGAGCGCAGCCGGCGCAGCGCCACCCGCATCTGGTGCACGCCGCCGGGGTCGCCGCCATCCTCGGCCGCCGCCTCGTTGGCGGTCCAGTGCCGCAGACAGCGGGCCAGCACGGTGGCGATCGCCTCGTCCACCGTCATGCGCGAGGTCACCGGCGTCTTCGGATCGTACATCACCCCGGGCGGGCGGCGCGCCACCAGGCGATAGCCGCGCTCCGCCTTGGTCACCTCGCTGACCCGCAGCGGCACCTCGTCCAGGAAGGACAGCGCCAGCCGGTACAGGGCGGCGGCGCGGCCCTCCTTCAGCTCCAGCTCGACCTCGGCCACCGGGTCGCTGGCGTCGCGGGTCTCGATCGTACCGGTGTCGAAGGCGCATTCGACCACCGCATCCGGCAGCGACAGGATCCGGGTCTCGCGCTGGATGCGCGAGGTGAACAGATGGGTCAGGGCCTCGACCGGCACGCCGTCCAGCAGGGACTTCGCCTCCGGGTCGTCGAAGGCGTCGGGCGCCGGCACCATCGCCGGCAGCGCCACTTCCCACTCGCCGCGGGCCAGGCCGTCGCCGCGACGCTCGGTCTTCAGCGTCTGGACGAAGCGCTGGCCGATGCGGCGCACGCGCAGGGTGATGCCGCGGCGCTGCAGCGCGCAGTCCGGCGTGTCGTAGTAGAAGGAGGTCAGCGACCGGGTGGTGCCCGGCCCGGCCGCGATCCGCGTCAGCACATCGGCGCCGCGCAGCCGGTCGAGATCGCCCGGCGCCACGCGCAGCTTCAGCTCGATCTCGACGGGGGCTTCCGGGGGCAGGCCGCCCCCGCTGGGCTGCTCGTTCGGCCGGCTCGGCTGAACGGTCGACATCGGCATCTCCCGGCTCACGACGTCGACGACGCCGGAGCCCCCGTACCTACCTTAAAACGCGGCGCCCGAGAAGCTGTCCGGCGCCGATTCGACCACGGTCGGCCCGGTCGGCTGCGCCTCCAGCACGGCCAGGCCGCGCTGCACCAGCCCGTTCGGGCCGAAGCGGAAGATGCCGTCGATGCCGACGAACCCGTTCGGGTCCTGCAGCGCCGTGGTGTTGAACGGGTTGCCGCCGGCTGGCTGGCTGGCCAGCGACGCGGTCAGCGCCACCGCGTCATAGGCCAGCGTCGCCAGCCGCGGCGGCGGGCCGCCGAACTGCTGGGCGTAGCGGGTCTCGAAATCGGCGCGGCGCGTCGGGTCGGGCGCGGCGTACCAGGCGCCCGCCAGATAGGATTGGCGGCTGACCTGCGGGTCGTCCCACTGGCCGGTGCCCATCAGCTTGGCGGTGATGCCGGAATAGCCCAGCATCGGCGCCACCACGCTCAGCCGGTTGCCGACATCGGCCACGATCACGGCGTCGACCTGGGTCGCCTGCAGCTTCTGCTGCAGCTCCGTCGGATCGGACAGCTTGCTGTCGTACAGCTCGACCACCGGCGCCTCGACATTGTACTTCACGGCGGCCTCGGTCAGCGCCCGGCTGACGATCTGGCCATAGGCCGATCGCGGCGCCAGCAGCGCGAAGCGGCGCATGCCCTGGCTGGCGCCGTAGCCGACGATCCGGTCGACTGCCTGCTGCGGCAGGAAGCTCAGCAGGAACACGTTGCCGCCGGCCTGGGCGGTGTCGGTGCTGAAGGCGACGACGTTGATGCCGGCCGAACGGGCCTGCTGCGCCACCGGGCTGACCGACTTGCTGAACAGCGGCCCCAGGATGATGTCGGCGCCTTGGGCGATCACCGACCGCGCGGCCTCGCCCGCGGTGGCCGGGTTGTCGCCGGTGTCGCGCGGCAGCAGCTCGACCTGGGTGCCGGTGTCGAACACCGCCATCTGCGCCGCGCGCTGCATCGCCTCGCCCAGCGAAGCGCTGCCGCCGGACAGCGGCAGCAGCAGCCCGACCCGCAGCACGCCGTCATCCGGCCGGGTCGGCGCGGCCGGCCCCAGCGTCGGCGCTTGCGTGATCGGGGTCGGCCTCGGTACGGTCTGGGCGCAGGCGGCGAGCGCCGCGGCCATCGCGGCGGCGCCTGCAAGACGCACGAGGCGGTTCAGCCTCGACCGACCCCGGCCCATCGATCCCCCTGCGACTGTCGCCAATATTGTCACGGACGCCCCCTCACTCTCGACCATCCAGCGGCGCCGGGCAGCGGCGGCCCTCTGTTGCCGACCCTACCGGCGCTGCATCGCCGAGTAAACCGGAGCCGAACAAACCGGCGCCCGGCCTTTACCTGACCGCGGTCCCGATCGGCAATGCCTCCGACATAACGCTCCGGGCGCTGGATTTGCTCCGCGGCGCCGACGCGATCGCCTGCGAGGACACCCGCACCACCGGCCGGCTGATGTCGATCCACGGCATCCGCACCAAGCTGATTCCCTATCACGAGCACAACGCCGCCGAGATGCGGCCGAAGATCCTGCGCCGGATCGCCGAGGGCGAGGCGATCGCGCTGGTCTCCGATGCCGGCATGCCGCTGATCTCCGACCCCGGCTACAAGCTGGCCCGGGCGGCGCGGGACCAGGGGCTGGCAGTGACCTGCCTGCCCGGCGCCTCGGCGCCGCTGGTCGGGCTGCTGCTGTCCGGCCTGCCGTCCGACCGCTTCCTGTTCGCCGGCTTCCCGCCGCCGAAATCCGCCGCCCGCCGCACCTTCCTGGCCGAGCTGGCGCCGATCGCCGCCACCCTGATCCTGTTCGAGGCGCCGCACCGGCTGCCCGAGTGCCTGGTGGATCTGGCGGCGGTGCTGGGCGACCGCGAGGCGGCGGTGACGCGCGAGCTGACCAAGCTGTTCGAGGAGGTGCGGCGCGGCCCGCTGCCGGAGCTGGCGGCGCATTACGCCGAGGCCGGGCCGCCCAAGGGCGAGATCGTCATCGTCATCGGCCCGCCCGGCGCCGCGGCCCGGCCGAGCGAGGAAGACTTGGCCGGCCAGCTCCGCCGCGCCCTGGCCAGCATGAGCCTGCGCGACGCGGTCGAGGCCGTGGCGGCGGCGACCGGGGAGCCGAAGCGCGAGGTCTACCGCCTGGCGCTCGACCTCGCCGATGAGACATGACGATTCCCGCCGCCGCGCCGAGGCCTTCGGCCTCAAGGCCGAGCGGGCGGCGGCGTGGCTCTTGCGGGCCAAGGGCTGGCGCATCCTGGCGCGGCGGCTGAAGACGCCGCTCGGCGAGGTCGACATCGTCGCCCGGCGCGGCCGCACCGTCGCCTTCGTCGAGGTCAAGGCCCGGCCCGACCTGACCAGCGGGTTGCTGGCGCTGCAGCCGCGCCAGCGCGAGCGGCTGCAGCGGGCGGCGACGCTGTTCCTGGCGCAGCAGCCGCGCTATGCCCGCGACCACGACCTGCGCTTCGATCTGGTGGTGGTGCGGCCCTGGCGCTGGCCCGTCCACATCGCCGACGCCTGGCAGGTCGATCGTTAGCAGGGCCATCGGTGAAGGGCATAACCCCACAATCTGTCATGCCCGGGCTTGACCCGGGCATCCAGGAAATGTCGAGGCCGCTCCGGGTGGCCCCTGGATTGTCGGGTCAAGCCCGGCAATGACAGAACAGGAATGGTTCGGAACGTTCACCAGGCAGCCCATTCGATCGGTAGTGGAATCAGCGGCGGAGTCGGGCTAAGTCAGAACCTATGGACCCGACGATCCAGTCGATACTCGACCGCGCCGGCGCTCAGCCGGACGACGCCATCGATCTCGCCGAGGCGGCGCTGGCGCTGGCGGCGCTCGACCGGCCGCGCGGCGTCGGGTTCGACTGGTACCGCCGCCATCTCGACCAGCTGGTCGGCGACGTCGCGCGCGAGGCCGAGCGGCTGTCGCCCGCCGAGTCCCTGACCGCGGTGCTGGCCCGGCGCTGGGGCTATGCCGGCGACGTCGACAGCTATGACGACCTGCAGAACGCCAACCTGATGCGGGTGATCGACCGGCGGAAGGGCCTGCCGGTGACGCTCGGCATCCTCTACCTGCACGTCGCCCGGGCCCAGGGCTGGACCATGGTCGGGCTGAACTTCCCCAGCCACTTCCTGGTCCGGCTCGACGCCGGCGGCACCCGCACCATCCTCGACCCGTTCCACGCCGGCATGCGCCGCGGCCCGGGCGAGCTGCGCGACCTCCTGAAGGCCGTGCTCGACGCCGGCGCCGAGCTGGTGCCCGAGCATTATGAGCCGGTGTCCGACCGCGACATACTGCTCAGGCTGCAGAACAACCTGAAGGTCCGCCACATCCGCGCCGGCGACTTCGCCAAGGCGGTGTCGGTGATCGAGGCGATGCGCCGCTTCGCCCCGCTGCACGCGCCGCTGCTGCGCGAATCCGGCATCCTCTACGCCCGGCTCGGCAACATGCGCGCCGCGATCGATGCGCTCGACCGCTACGTCTCCGCCCCCGGCGAGCCGGAGGTCCAGCGGCACGAGGCCGCGATCCTGCTCCAGTCCTTCCGCACCAGTCTCAACTGAGAACAATCATGGGCCTTGCCGTCGCCATCCAGATGGACCCGATCGAGACCATCGACATTGGCGGGGATTCGACCTTCGCCATGGCGCTGGAGGCGCAGGCGCGCGGCCACCGCCTGTGGCACTATCTGCCGCGGGCCCTGTCCCTGCACGACGGCAAGTTGACCGCCAAGGCGCGGCCGCTGACGGTGCAGGCGGTGCGCGGCAACCATTTCGCGTTCGCGGAGTGGGAGACGGTCGATCTCGGCGCCGTCGACGTCATCCTGATGCGCCAGGACCCGCCCTTCGACATGGGCTACATCACCGCGACCCATCTGCTGGAGCATGTCGCCGACCGCGTCCTGGTGGTGAACGACCCGCGCGAGGTCCGCAACGCGCCGGAGAAGCTGCTGGTCACGCACTACCCGGAGCTGATGCCGCCGACCCTGATCACGTCGGACCGCGACGAGATCCGCGCCTTCCGGCGCGAGCATGGCGACATCATCGTCAAGCCGCTCTACGGCAATGGCGGCGCCGGCGTGTTCCGCATCCGCCCGGACGACGAGAACCTGGTGGCGCTGCTCGAGGTCTATGAGCGGATGTACCGCGAGCCGATCATGATCCAGCGCTATTTGCCGGAGATCCGCCAGGGCGACAAGCGCATCATCCTGGTCGAGGGCGAGCCGGTCGGCGCCGTCAGCCGCGTGCCGTCGGAAGGCGAGGCGCGGGCCAACCTGCATGTCGGCGGCCGGGCGCAGAAGACCGCGCTGACCGAGCGCGAGCGCGAGATCTGCGCCCGCATCGGCCCGGACCTGCGGGCCACCGGCCAGATCTTCGTCGGCATCGACGTGATCGGCGACTATTTGACCGAGATCAACGTCACCTCGCCGACCGGCATCCACGAGATCAACCGCCTCGACGGGGTCAAGGTCGAGGCCGTCCTGTGGGATGCGATCGAGGCCCGCCGGGCGGGGATGTAGACCGGCGGTCAGGCATATAGACCCGTCATGGCGAGCCCCGCAGGGGCGTGGCCATCCAGGGCCGCTTGTATCGGCCTGTCCCATCCGGTTCGGACCAACCGATTGCCTCTCCCGCTTGCGAGACCTTTTCAGAACGGCAATCCATCCCTTTACCGTCATTCCCGCGAACGCGGGAATCTCTTTCCGGTCCGATCGTTACGAGATCCCCGCTTTCGCGGGGATGACGGGTTTGGGGAATTCTGAAAGGTTTTGCAAGCGGGGGAGGCAACAACACTCGCGCCGGTTCAGGTGATCGCGTCTACCAACGGACCGCTCCCATCGCCCCACGCCTCCTCCCCGGCGCGATACGCCCGCGCCGCGGCGGCCAGCCTCTCGCCATCCGCCGCCAGCCGCTCGACCGCCACCCAGCGGTTCCAATCCGCCGCGATGCTCCAGCCGGCCTCGCCGGGATGGGCTTGGGGCAGCCGGAAATGGAACACCGGGCGGGCGGCGATCTTCTCATACGGCAGCTTGGCCCGCACCCGCGCCGGGTCCAGCCCCAGCAGCAGCGGCAGCAGGTCCAGGCCACGGTCGCGGGTCGGGTTGGCCGCCAGGTAGTCGTCGACCAGCCGGGCCTGGTCGGGCCGGTAGCCCGGCGCCGCGATCCGGTGCAGGAACTCCGGCGGATACGGCGGCGGCAGATGCCGCTCCAGCCGCCGCTGCCCCTGCGCGATCTCGCGCCGCAGCCGCGCTTCCAGCAGCCCGAAGGCCAGCATGACCGCGGTGATCCGGGGCAAATCCGCGGCCGGCGCGTCGATGTTGAAATGCAGCCCCAGCGACCCGAAGAATGTGGTGCCTCGGCCATGGGCGCCGGCCGCGCGCAGCAGGCCGAGGATGCGGTCGACCTCGGCCAGCCGCCCGGCCGGCAGCGGCGGCACGATCAGCTCGCGCGGCACCGCGCCGGACACCAGCCACCCCAGCCCGGCGGCGGCCTTCGGCCCGATCCGCACCGGCAAGGTCATGCCGTGCCGTTGCGGATGGGCATAGCGCAGGTCCAGCTCCACCGCCAGGTCGCCCAGTTCGCTGCCCCGCACCGCGAAGGCGTGGGCATCCTCCGCGACCACGTCACCGCCGACGCCGGCGGCCAGCGCCTGCGCCGCGCGCCGGGCGGAGGGCCCCATGAACTCGACCTCGACCCCAACCAGGCGCGGGGATTCGGGCGCCGGGTCGGGCAGCGGCTGGAAGGAAGCGGATGGCGGCACGGGCCGTCGGGGTCCTTTGGTTCGCGGGCAGGATCCCGGCTCATATTGGGGGGCGGACGGCCAATGCGAGTCCCCCGGCTCACTTGCAGGTGCAGGCCCCGCCGACGCCGCTGCGCAGATTGGCCTCGACCCAGCGCGTCGCATCCGGCCCGAAATCGAAGGATGGGCCGATGATGCAGATCTCCGAATCGCCGCGGTCGGAGCGCATCTCCTGCGGGTCGCGCGGGTCGACCTCGATCCGGTCGTTGATGCAGTAGATATAGGTGGTCATGGCCACCGCGCTGCCGGGCGCCAGCACGGCCAGCAGGGTGATGACGAAACGGGTCGCACGCATCGGAGCCCCCTCCCTCTGCCCCGGCGTCGGGATCGTCGCCGCATCCCCGCCGGGCGCTGCAGTGATGCCCGGCGAAAGTGGCTTTGATCGGGCCGCGGCAAGGCCGGATCGCGGCCGCCGCTTCGCTTCACCTCGATTCGGAATGCAGGCGCGTCCCCCCAATACCTTGGCATAGCTCGACGTGCCGGGATGGACGGTTTATTCCGGTCCCCGGCTCGCCTAGCCTCTTCGGCGGCAATCGGAATGCCGATCGCGATCGGAAGCAGCGGCACCTGCCCGTGCGGGCTCCCGCCGCGCAGGAGACGGGCAATGTCGGCTTGGCATCGGAACGCGCGGCTCGCGCTGCTGGATCAAAGCCCGGGTCCGCCCGGCATCGGCCGCCCGGCCGCCGTGCGGCGCGGGGCCTGCTGATGCCCGGCGTCACGGATATGCTCGACGTGATCCGCGATCCGATCGTGCAGACCGGCGTGCTGGCCGTGATCGGCGCCGTGGTGACGCGCATCGTGCTGCGCCACCACCCGACCCGGCGGCTGGTCGGGCAGCTCGCCTTCTTCGCGGCGCTCACCGCCCTGCTGCTGTACCACGACATCGTGCCCTACCAGCCGGGGCCGGACACCGCCTCCAACCTGCAGCGCGTCTTCGTCGGCCTGGCCAAGGTGGTCTGGTGGACCAACGCGGCCTGGTCGCTGATCAGCATCGTCCGCGTCTTCCTGATCTTCGAGCAGCAGCCGCGCGAGGGCCGGCTGCTGCAGGACCTGGTGGTCGGCATCATCTATGTCGGCGCCCTGCTGTCGGTCGTCGCCTATGTCTTCGACGCGCCGGTCGGGACGCTGATCGCCACCTCCGGCGTGTTCGCCATCATCCTCGGCCTGGCGCTGCAGAGCACGCTGAGCGACGTGTTCTCCGGCATCGCGCTGAACCTCAGCCGGCCCTACGGCATCGGCGACTGGCTGGTGCTGGGCAGCGGCATCGAGGGCCGGGTGGTGGAGACCAACTGGCGGGCGACCCATCTGCTCAGCGGCGCCAACGACCTGGTCATCGTCCCCAACAGCGACCTGGCGAAGGCGCGGCTGGTCAATCTCAGCAGCCCGGAGCGCAGCCATGGCGCGTCGCTGAAGGTGCGGTTCCAGCCGACCACGATGCCGTCGGCGATGGCGGAGGTGATGCGCTCGGTGCTGCTCAGCAGCGATGCGATCCTGCCGATCCCCGAGCCGGGCGTGCTGGTGACCGCGCTGGACGCGGATGCGGTCGAGCTGGAGCTGTCGTTCCGGGTGGCGGACCTGTCGGCGACCGGCAAGGCGAAGAGCGAGATCTACGACCTGATCTGGCGCCATGCCAGGGCGGGCGGGCTGTGCCTGGCCTCGACCACCGAGGCGCTGGTCGCCGCCCCCGCGCCGGTGAAGCCCGGGGACGCGCCGGCCCGCCGCCGCAGCACGCCGCAGCGCCTGCTCGACTCGATCGCGCTGTTCGATGCCCTGACCGAGGACGAGAAGGACGCGCTGGCCGCGACCATGACCCGCCGCAGCTTCCGCGCCGGCGACACCCTGGTCGAGCAGGGGGCGGTGCTGACATCGCTGATGATCGTGCGCAGCGGCGTCGCCACCGACACCCGGCAGGACCATGGCCGCGGGACGGAGCTGCGGCGCCTGGCGCCCGGCGACTTCTTCGGCGAAGGCGGCCTGCTGACCGGCGAGGGCGAGCCCGGCACGATCCGCGCCCTGACGCCGGTCGTCGCCTACGAGATCACCCAGGACGGCCTGGCCCCGCTGCTGCGGGACCGCCCGGGCATCGCCGAGGAGCTCGGCACCCTCCTGGCCCGGCGCACCGCCAGCGAGCGGCATCGCCTCGAGCAGGGCCACGGCCAGGCCGCCGCGTCGGCGCCCGGCCTGGCCGCACGGATCCGGCACCTGTTCGACCTGTGACCATGCCGCGGCCCTCTGTTACAGGCGTCACCATCCGGATCGGGACGGACACACTGCAGCAACAGGCCGGCGGCAGTTCTGGATCACCCATCGCAGACACCATCCGGTCCCATGGCAACCATCCGCGACTATCTCGACATCGCCGATGCGGCGTACCAGAACGATCCCGAGGGCCATGTGCCCAACCGCTGGCGCGTCCGCAAGACCGAGACGGCGACCTGGTACGGCAACGGCTTCCAGGGATCGGTCTTCGAAGGCGACGAGGAGGTGATCGTCGCCTTTTCTGGAACCAAGGGCGGGCCGATGAGCGCTCCGGTCTCGCAGAGCTCGGCCAACGCCCGCATCGCGGTCCTCGTCGTCCCCAACATGGCGGGCTCGGCCAAGAAGCTGGTGCGGTGGGCCGAGCAGAATTGCGGCGGCAAGCCGGTCTCGATCGTGGGCCATTCCCTCGGCGGCGCCTTGGCGCAGGTGGTCGGCGCGTGGTCCGGCCGCCCGTTCGTCTCGCTCAACGGCCCCGGGATGGAGGCGCATCTGAAGGCGTCGGCCTTCAACGCCTTCAAGCCGCGGCAGATGGCGCGCTCGATCCGGGCCCGAAGAAAAGCCGCGCCCGTGGGCCTGTGCCTGAACGTCAGGGGCGATTTCGTCGGGACCTACGGCAAGGGCTATGTCGGCGAGGTGCGGGAGCTGACCCCCGACCCGCGCGAACCCACGCATGGCATCGACGCGATCCGGGATGCCCTGCCCCAGGAAGACCTGGCGAGGCAGCCATGGATGCTGTCGGCCTCCTGGCCGGCGACCCGGATCGGCAATTCGGCCCCGAGGCTGGGAACCGTCCCCAGTTCCGGTCCGTCCCTCACCGAAAGGATCGCCAGTCACCCCGTGTTCCGGCCCGCCGCGGTTCCGGCGGATCGCGCAGGGGCGGATCTGCGGGATGGCATCCGCGATCCTGCAATCCCCAAGCCGGTTCGGCCCCATCGGCCGGCCCCACCGCCGCTCGCTCCGGCCCGCTCCGCACCGCCGCCGGCCGAAGCCGCCGAACCGACCGATCTGGACCGGGACTACGATCGCCTGATGGCCGACGTGAACGGCTGGCTGGACGGTATCGAAGAGGGAACGAGAGACGATGAGCCGGCGGCGGCATCGGCCGGTCTCGATGAGACCATTGCTCTCGCCGACGAGTGGATCGCCCTCGGCGCCTGGCTGACGTCGCTGACCGGCATACCCGCCGGATCCCTGGAGCGCGTACGGGCGGATGCGCGCAAGGATGGATCGAACCGGGGTGGAACAGGTCCGGGTCACCCGGATTGATCCGTGCACCTGCCTTGCCGTCATCCGCTCCCGTCCGTGTCGGCCCTTGGCTCGTTGTATGTTGCGTTCCGGGGGTCGATGCGCTGAGCTGGCCCGGCGTCCTGACGGCGGAAGGAGGGTGAGGACATGCCCAAGCTCTCATGCCTGGCTGGGGGCGTCGCTGCGATGCTCACGGTGTCGGCAGCCGCCGCGCCTCTCGATCGGTACACCGGCTCCTTCGATGCCGARGGCGTGGTCGCRGACGGYCCCGACGCCRCGCCGCAAGAGGTGAGGTGCGACTTCGAGGTGCTGCAGCGGCAGCCGAACCGGATCGCGCTGGACGGAACCTGCTGGGCCTATCTGATCTTCTCGCGGTCGGTCRGCGCCGACCTGTCCCTCGATCCCCAGACCSGCCGGATGACCGGCACCTATACCGGTTCGAAGGTCGGGCCGGCGCGGCTGACCGGCCAGCTGGCAGGCCCGGCCATCGATCTCCTCATCAGTTGGCCCCAGCCGGTCAACGGCCACATGACGGCCRGTCTGCGGATCGTCAGCCTGGGTCCCGACCGGCTCCAGATCCTGGTGACGGATAGCGGGGACCACGGCGTGCCCAGGGTGACGACGGACCTGTCGCTGGCGCGCCGGTGAGACCCTCCCGCCGATCGCCCATCTCGCCCTGATGCTTCTGTCTCAGTCCAGGGGTGCCGTCCACCGTGGCCGAACTGGGAATTCATCCACTGTCACCGAATTCGGTCGCTTCAACCCGGGCTGCCGCCGACCGCCGGGACCGTCTCGGGCCTGGGGCGCGCCAGCAGATAGAAGGCGGCGACATGCGTGATCATCAGCACGGGGACGTAGAGGATCGGGATCGCGTAGGCGGCCCCCAGATCTCCCGACAATGCCGGGAGATCGATCTGGTTGCCGTGATAGTAGTCGACGAGGATGTCGATCGCTCCCACCAGATTGAACGCGGCGACGGATAGCTGGAAGAGCGGACCGGTCCTGACCATGAGGAGCGCCAGCATGGCCAGCAGGCCGGTCGCGAAGTCGCCATAGGCCGCGAACGCAGCGAAATCATGGGGCAGGCCGGGGCCGACCACGCCCGGGACGAGGAAGACGAGCCCGAAGAAGCGGAAGCTGTGCAACGTGGCGATGGCGCGCTGCGCCTCGACCCGGTCCATCGCCTTCAGCCTCGGCCAGACATAGGTCCCGAAGCAAAGCAGCCACGGGGCATAACCCAGAACGAGGTGCAGGTTGAAGATATCTGCCGGTGACATGTGATCTCCTGTCGCGCGCCGGGCTATGCGGCTTCGAACACCGCCGTCAGGATGCCGAGCCGGCCCTGCATCAGGTTGCGTCCGAGGTTGGTCGTGAGCTGGGCGAAGTCCGGCCCCATCACCACGCCGAGATTGGGCGCGGGCGGCGGCCCCGACGCGAGCAGCCGGGCGAACCAGGCCTTGGCGGCCTCGGTGTCGTCCTGCCATGTCAGCGTGCGGAAGCCGGTCCGTTCGACCGCCTCGCGCGTCGCGGCGGGCGTCAGCAGAAAGCTGGTTGCGGGCGTTCGCGCCCAGGGCACGGGGTAATGCGGCTCGCCGCCGGTCGCCACGACGTCGAAGGTCGCAAACCTGCCGCCCGGCTTCAGCACGCGCCGGATCTCGCGGTACAACCGCGCCCGGTCGGAGATGTTCATCGCCACATGCTGCAGCAGCGCGGCGTCGAAACAGCCGTCGCCGAACGGCAGCGCCAGCGCGCTGCCGACCTGGAAAGACACCTCCCCGCCCTGTCCCGTGCGCTCCGTCAGGGTGCGGGCGGCCTCGACGAAGGATTCGCTCAGATCCACCCCCGCGACCCGGCAGCCGCAGGTGGCCGCCAGGAAGCGCGCCGGCCCGCCGATGCCCGAGCCGATGTCGAGGACCGACATGCCGGCGGTGATCCCCGCCGCCGCGGCAAGCTCGGCGGTCGCGGCGAGCCCGCGGGTGTGAAACTGGTCGAGGACGGCCAGTTGCTGCGGCGTGAGCCGCCGATCCTCCGGGCCGAGCGCGCTGAGCGCTGTCTTCAGCCGCTCGGTCAGGCCGGTGGCGCGATAATGGTCGCGCACGCCGTCAAGGCTTTCGGTCATGGCAATGCTCCTGGTTGGGATGGGCCTGGGCGTACCGGCCGCCGTCAGCGGCCGCGATAGGCGGGAGCGCGGTGCTCCTGGAGGGCGCGGAAATATTCCTGGTGGTCTTCGCTCTGCGCGAGCCGGCCGAGTTCGGCGAACAGCGCCGCGAAGGCGGCGTCCTGGCCGTCGCTGAGCGCATGACGCGCCGAGCCGAGCGTCGCCCGGATGCCGAGCGGGGCCGCGGCGGCGATCAGGCGGGCGACGGCGATCGCGCGATCGAGCTGCTGCCCGGGCGTGGTCACATGTTGAACAAGACCGAGACGGCAAGCCTCGTCGGCCCCCCATTCCTCCCCGGTCAGCATGTACCGCATCGCATTGCCCCAGCCGGCCTCGCGAACGAAGCGGATCGTCGCGCCGCCGGCCGGGAAATGCCCTCGGGTCACTTCGCTCTGGCCGAACACGGTGTCGCTCGCGGCGACGCGGATATCGGCGGCCAGGAACAGTTCGTGGCCGGCCAGCTGGGTCCTGCCCTGAACGGCGACGACCAGCGGCTTCTCGCGCCGGGGCGGCACCGTGCCGACCGGGTTGACGAATTCGCGGGTTCCCGGATCGAAGCGGCCGGCGCGCAGGAAGGGTTCCCAGCCTGCCGGCTCCAGGCCGGTGGCGAAATCGGGGCCCTGGGCATGGAGGATTCCGACCCGCAGTGCCGGATCGCGATCGAGCAGATGGTACGCCCGGCCCAGGCCGATGAAGGTCGCGGGGTCGATGCGCCTCTGCGGGTCCTGCAGGTCGAGGCCGATCAGCAGGATCGACCCGTCCAGCCGGTCGACTGTGACCGTGTCCGGCAGGGCCGCCCGGCCCGTCGAAGCGGACCCGTTCGGCGGCCGGTCCTGCGCGACGCTCGCGCGGCTGCCGGCCAGCACGGCAGCGGCCGCGCCGGCGGCCAGGACAGCTCGGCGATGGATGCCGTCAGGGGCTTCGGTCATGGCAGGTTCCCCTCGGGTTTCGGGCGATCGGCGCGGCCTCGGCTCTGGATGGGCCGCGCTCCGCGATCCGCAGCGTCACGCTACGGCCGCTTCCCGCGAGCGGCTATTGGCGATAATTTCGTCAGGCCATGAAGCAGAACTTCACAGTCCGGCAAGGCGCGCTCGACGGCGTCGAGACGTTTCTGGCAGTGGCGAAGCACCGCAGCTTCCGCCGTGCCGCGGCGGCTCTCGCCGTCACGCCGTCGGCCGTCAGCCAGGCGGTGCGGGCGCTGGAAGCGCGGATCGGCGCGGCGCTCCTCGCCCGCACCACGCGCAGCGTCGGCCTGACCGAGGCCGGCCAGCGCTTTCTCGAACGCGCCGCGCCGGCGTTCGGCGAGCTCGTCGCCGCCGTCGAGGCCGCGCGCGACCTGGGGCAGCGTCCGACCGGGCTGCTGCGCCTCGCCGTTCCCCGAGGCATCGTCCCGCTGATCCTCGAGCCGGTGATCGCCTCCTTCTGCCGGGCCTATGCCGAGATCGAGCTGGAGGTCGCCGCAAGCGACGAGATGGTGGATCTCGCGGTGGGCGGCTTCGACGCGGGCATCCGTCTCGGCCAGTTCATCGCGCCCGATATGGTGGTCGTGCGGTTGACGCCGCCGTTCCCGTTCATGGTCGTCGGCAGCCCCGATTATCTGCGCGGGAGAACGCGGCCTGAGCGGGTCGACGATCTGCGCGGCCATGCCTGCCTGCGCCTGCGCCGGTCGAACGGGTCGATCGCGCCCTGGTCCTTTGCCGACGGCAGCGAGGCGGTCGAGGCCGTCGTCTCCGGGCCGTTCATCGCGCATGACTACCCGACGCTCCTCGGTGCGGCGATCCGGGGCGTCGGGCTGGCCCAGGTGCCCGGCCCGCTGGCCGCGGCGCCGGTCGCGGACGGCCGCCTGGAGGCGCTGCTGACGCCCTTCGCCGTCACCACGCCGGGGGTTTTTCTATATCATCTGGGCAGACGTCAGGTTCTGCCGAAGCTCCGGGCCTTCATCGAGCACGTCAGACATCAGGGTACCGAGGCATCCCGCGACGAAGCGACGGCGCGGAGGCCGCGCAAGCCCGGGTGAAACTCGGTGACACTGCACTATTTTGTGGCTGCTCATCCTCTTGGAGTGGACCCCGCTGGTGAGACAGAGAATTAGGGCAGCATGGGCGATCGGAGGCTGAATGTCCGACAGCACTTCCGCCCCCAATTTCCCGTCTCGCTGAAGCGGCCCGCTGACATTCCTCACCCCACCCACTTCATCGAGCTGTCATAGCCGTCCCGCCGCAGCCCCTCGACGGCATAGCGCAGGGCGTCGATGGCGTGGTTCTCGCGGTCCTCCAGCTCGGCCAGGATCACGCCGGTCTTCGGATGGGTGCGATAGCTGTACAGCGCCAGCTCGTCGATCAGGTGCCGGCAGCGCGGATGCACCACGATGTCGTGCGCCTTCAGGAACTCGACCCCGTCCTTGACCGATCCGGCGCCCTTGGTCGATCCGGTGATGTCGCCGAAGCCGTTGCGCTGCATGTAGCTGATGGTCTCCGGCCGGGCGCTGTCGGCGATGATCGGCCATGTCCGCGCCTCCGGGATGGTGTCGAAGAGATCCGGCGTGCGGTCGATCTCGCAGCCGACCTGATAGGCCTCGTGGTCGAYGAACAGCGTCCGGCCCGTCACGAAGCAGCGCACCAGCACCGTCGGGTCGCGGGCGAAGCCCCAGTCGGCGCCGAACAGGAATTGGGCRTCGGCCGGCGTCTCGAACGCCTCCACCTTCCAGTTCTCGAACACCCGSGCCTSGCTGAAGGTCTGGTAGCCGCCGAGCCAGACATGCTGGTGCTTGTCCGGGKCGCGCCCCCGGTCCCACTCCATCTCCACCCGCAGCACCTCCGGGAAATGCGGGTTGTCGGARTATTTCACCGGCGCCAGCAGCGAGCCGGGCGGCGGCGTCCCGGCGCGGAACAGCGCATCCACCGGGTCGTCCGCCCGGGTCGGGTTCCACGAGAACCACAGCTCCGAYCCCGGCTTGCGSAKGGTCGGGCGCAGCAGGTCCAGGCTGCGGATCGACAGGGCTTGCGCCTCCTCGACCCAGGCGATGTCRTAGCCCTCGAGCGATTTGATGCTCTCCGCCGTGTGGTTCTGCATGCCCTGGAAGATGATCCGGCCGCCGCCGGGCGTCAGGATGCGGTCGGCCTGCACCCGGAAGTGGCGGCCSACGCCCAGYGCCTGGATCTTGTCCTCGATCAGCCGCTTGACCGACTGGTCGAGCGAGCGCTGCACCTCGCGGATGCACACCGCCCGCAGCGGCGCCGCCTCGATGCAGCGCCGCACCAGCAGCTCGGCGAAGACATGCGACTTGCCGGAGCCGCGGCCGCCGAACGCGGCCTTGTAG